>CADBNQ010000092.1 GCA_902796045.1 uncultured Lachnospiraceae bacterium
CGAAGACCGCCAGGAACCGGATGTATCAGGCCATCCTTCCCATCCGGGGAAAGATCCTGAACGTGGAAAAGGCCAGCATCGACAAGGTTTTGGGGAACGCCGAGATCAAGACCATGATCAACGCCTTCGGCTGCGGCTTTTCCGAGGGCTATGGCAACGATTTTGATATCACAAAGCTCCGCTATGACAAGATCATCATTATGGCGGATGCGGACGTGGACGGCGCCCATATTTCCACCCTGCTTCTGACCCTGTTTTACCGTTTCATGCCGGAGCTGATCTACGAGGGGCACGTTTATATCGCCATGCCTCCTCTGTATAAGGCTATGCCGAAGAAGGGAAAAGAAGAGTATCTCTATGACGACGAGGCTCTGGAAAAATACCGGAAGACCCACACCGCTCCCTTTACCCTCCAGCGTTACAAAGGTCTGGGGGAGATGGATGCGGAGCAGCTCTGGGAGACCACTTTGGATCCGGAGCGGCGGATGCTCCGGAAGGTAGAGATCGACGATGGCCGCATGGCCTCCGATATCACAGAGCTTCTTATGGGAAATGATGTGCCGCCCCGGCGGGCCTTTATCCACGCCCACGCCAGAGATGCGGAGCTCGACGTATGATCCTTGACCGGTCAGCTTGCAGGACCGTTACAATAATTCGAAAAGGAACAGATCATGGCAGAACAGTTAATCGAAACCGAATACAGTGAGATCATGCAGAAGTCCTACATCGACTACGCCATGAGCGTCATCGTGGCCCGGGCTCTGCCGGACGTGCGGGACGGGCTGAAGCCGGTGCAGCGTCGGATCCTTTACGATATGAACGAGCTGGGCACAAGGTATGACCAGCCCTACCGGAAGAGCGCACGGATCGTGGGAGATACCATGGGTAAATATCATCCCCACGGGGACAGCTCCATCTATGAAGCCCTGGTCGTCATGGAACAGGACTTTAAGAAAGGGATGCCTCTGGTGGATGGTCACGGGAATTTCGGTTCCATCGAAGGAGACGGAGCGGCGGCCATGCGTTACACTGAGGCCAAGCTCCAGAAGTTTACACAGGATGTCTATCTGGCTGATATGGACAAGAATGTGGTGGATTTCAAGCCGAATTTTGATGAGACAGAGCGGGAACCGGAGGTGCTCCCTGTCCGGATCCCCAATCTGCTGATTAACGGGGCCGAGGGGATAGCAGTGGGTATGACAACCAATATCCCTCCGCACAATCTCTGCGAGGTGATTGACGGGACCATCGCCTACATGGATCATCCGGATATCACCAATGAAGAGCTCATGGAATATATCAAGGGACCGGACTTTCCCACGGGCGGCCTGGTCATTAACCAGAAAGACCTCCTGTCTGTTTATCAGACCGGCCAGGGCCGGATCAGGCTCCGGGGCAGGGTCACATTTGAAAAAGCCAGGAAGAGGTCAGAACGGGACAAACTCGTGATCACGGAGATTCCCTACACCATGATCGGTGCCGGCATCGGGAAATTCATAGCAGATGTGGTCAGTCTGATTGAGACTAAAAAGACGACCGACATCACAGATATCTCCAATGCCTCCTCCAAAGAAGGGATCCGGATCGTCCTTGAACTGAAAAAGAACGCCGATGTGGAAAGGCTGAAGAATCTTCTTTACAAGAAGACCCGGCTTGAAGATACCTTTGGTGTCAACATGCTGGCCATCTCTGACGGAAAGCCGGAGCTCCTTTCCCTGAAAGATATCATCAGGCTGCACACAGATTTTCATTATGAGGTTGTCAGGAGAAAATACCAGACTCTGCTGGACCGCATTCTCATTGAAAAAGAGGTCAAGGAAGGTCTGATCGCGGCCTGTGATGTGATTGACCTGATCATCGAGATCCTTCGCGGCAGCAAGAGCATTGACCAGGCAAGGAACTGTCTGATGTATGGTAAGACTGAAGGCATCAACTTCCGCAGCCAGAAATCAAAGAAAGCGGCGTCACGCCTGTCATTTACTGAGAGACAGGCAGGAGCTATCCTGCAGATGAGACTCTATCGCCTGATCGGGCTGGAGATTCTGGCCCTTCAGGAGGAGTACGCGGAAATCCTGAAGAAAATCAAAAAATATGAAGATATTCTGAATAAACCGGCAGTGATGAAACGGGTCATCAAGAAGGACCTGGAAAAGATCAGGAAGGAATACGGTTTTGACAGGAAGACTTCACTGGAGAATGCCAGCCAGGTTGTCATCGTTGAGGAACCTGTCCCGGAAAAAGAGATGGTATTTGTCATGGACCGGTTCGGCTATGGTAAACTCCTGGAGCCTGCCAACTATGAAAGAAATCAGGAGACAGCAGACCAGGAGTACCGGACGGTCATCCATTGCAAGAATACAGAAAAGCTTTGCATCTTTACAGATACAGGCCAGATGCATCAGCTTAAATGTCAGGATATCCCTGCAGGAAGGCTCAGGGACAAAGGAACCCCGCTTGACAATATGGCCAATTATGACAGCAGAACAGAGCAGATCCTTAAAGTGGTCCCGGAGACCCTTCTTGAGGACGGCCGTCTCCTCTTTGTCACGAAAAACGCTATGGTCAAGATTGTGGATGGCCGGGAGTTTCTGGTACAGAAGAAGACGGTTGCCGCCACAAAACTGGGGTCTGAGGATGCCCTGATTGCCGTGGAATACCTGCCCGGAAAGGAAGACCCTTCCTCCCAGGCTGTCGTGATCCAGAGCCAGGACGGCTATTTTCTCCGCTTCCCCCTTTCTGAGATTTCCATGAAGAAGAAAACCGCCATCGGTATGCGCGGGATGAGCCTGAAAGATGGGGATGAGGCAGTTCATGTATACCTGCCCGGCCTCACCGGGGATGCCATCCTGTATAAAGAAAAGGAGCTGGTATTCAGTAAGCTCAGACTGATGGGCAGGGATAAAAAGGGAGTAAAAGTCAGGAGAAGCTGATCAGATTCTTCTGCTGGTTTTAGCGAAAAAGGACACCGGCAAAAAAGGCCCTCTCATTTTTCATGAATGAGAGGGCCTTTTTGCTGGTGTCGCCGGATAATCTAATCCTCATATATGACAACCGGAAAACCTGTATCGACATATTTGAATATGGTTGCAGCCGCATCCTCCGGAAGGTTGACACAGCCATGGGAACCGTTGGACTTATAGATATTGCCGCCAAATTCGTGTCTCCAGCTGGCATCATGAAGTCCCCGATTGCCATCGAATGGCATCCAGTATTTTACCGGACTGGAGTAGTCTTCCCCTACAAGTTTGGTATCGCGCTGCTTGTAGGTGATGCTGTAGATCCCGGGGTAGGTCCTGCGGCCTTCTTTGGGCTTGCCTGTCACACAGGAGGTCTCAAGGATATTTTCACCGTCGATATATAGCCAGACTTCCTGTCGGGCCAGGCTGACCTCAACATAAGAATCTCCAACATCATCTCTCTCGGAATTACGGCACATGGCCCGGTACTCATAGATGGGCTCCCTGTTGATGTCCGTTCCCGTCTTGATATCCTTGATCAGCTGTTTCAGTTCTTTTTCCGCGTCAATCTTCCATCCGTAGTCCCCGTCATAGACGTGGATCTGTCTGCCGTCCGCGGTAGTGAAATCTCTGGATGACCCCATGGTATTATAAGTGTTGCAGAGCCCTGTCACATATTTTCGCATCTTATCCTTATCCAGACCCAGCTTGAAATCCTTGGTGATGATGACCCAGTCCCTGGTGGTGTTGTAATCCAGGACCTCCTGCTTGTAGCTGAAATCATAGGTGATGCTTCCATGTGTGATAGAATTCGCCTTGTTCAGCGCCTTATTGATGGGCTTATCCCTGGAGTAAACCTGGGGAAGGACATAGAGATCTTCTGTCTCCAGATCAATCTTGGTCACACAGGTGGCAAAAGCATCTCCGATCCTTTTGATCAGTTCCTCTTTCTTAACGGTGTTGCCCATGACCTCCGGGACAATCTCAAAGGCACTGTCTCCGACTTTGATGTAAGCGTCGACCGGCGCCTGGACATTCTCCTCTTTAAAGCACTCCATGGCAGCGACTGTTTTCTGAAGGGCTGCTTCATCATAAGTCACATTGAGATGGATGGTCTGCCTGTTCTCACCAAAGAGCCTGATGAACCATAGCCAGGGATTCTGGGAATCTTTGAGATCCTGAATCTGCGTACCTACATCGATCACAGCATTCACTGATTTCGGATCGATGATCTCCGTCCGCTCTTTCTCTGTGACAGCAATCTTATGGGAAGAAAAATCCTGGGTAAACTCTCGCTCAGCCTCTTCAACGGTCATCTCTCCGAGCCTGGTGTTGTTGACTACAGTATTGTGAAGGAAATGGCTGTTATAATAGTAGGCACCGATACTGTAGGCGATAATAAGCAGAACAGCGATGATGACCATGACGATCGTCAGTGCATGAGATCCGCCGCTGCCATCATCGTAGTCCGGAAGGTCTGCAAATTCAACTTCCGGTTCTGCAGCCTGAGGGCTGCTTGTTTTCTTGTTTTCGTTTTCCATGTATATGATGTATTCCTTTCCGGTGAAGCCTGGACTGCATATGTTAGAATATAGCAGAGATAATTATAAACTATTAATTGTAAAAGTCTATTGCATAATCATTAAGAAATTGTTAACAACGTCATAAAGACCCTGATAGAGTCCTGATCCATTCTGCTGAGACTGGCGTTCTGAAAACGAGGGTCTGAAGTCACTTCTTTTCCGAACCAGACAGGGGGTATGTAACTTTCAGCAGCCGCAAGGTCCGGGAACTCGACCTCAGCCATGACAAAACCTTCAAAAGCACCGTGGAACAGATCCAGCTCGATGGTCAGGCCATTCCGGTCCGGTATCCGGAATCGGGTTTTCTCGATGATATTTCCCTCAGCCTTTTCAAGGAGATGGGCATAGCTTTCAGGGGAAATCGGCATCTCCACTTCTTCCCTGGCCATCAGGCCGGAAGACTTGACAGTGAGAAACCGGCAGTCATTTTTAAGGCGGATCCGTATCACCGGATCAGTACAGATGTAAGCCTGAGAGATCCTGTCACAGGGCAGGCGGTCCAGATCCTCCGGAAGGTCCGCAACCAGAAACTTTCTTTCTATTTCCATGAGCTGTCCCTCACTTTCTTTATCAATCACAATCTTCGCTCTGATGTACTGAGTATAACGGAAAGAAAGAAAAAATCAAGTAGGATTTGGTGAAATTATCATGTCCTGCCTTGATAAATAGTTATATTTGGGCTAAAATTTATAAGATAATAAATAAGGAGGGTTAAACATGAGTCGAGTATATGTATTTCTGGCTGATGGTTTTGAAGAGATAGAAGGATTGACAGCAGTTGACCTGCTGCGCAGGGCAGGTTGTGAGGTGAAGACGGTCTCTGTCATGGGCAGAAGAGAGATCATGGGATCACATCAGATCGGGGTGACAGCGGATATTCTTTTTGAGGAGATGACAGAGGAAACAGCTGACCTGCTGGTCCTGCCTGGCGGCATGCCGGGGACCAATCACCTGCGTGACCATGCGGGCCTTGCCGGACTGCTTAAGAAACAGTACAGTTCAAACGGCCTTCTTGCGGCAATCTGTGCGGCTCCCATGGTATTTGAAGGTCTGGGGTTCCTGAAAGACAGGGATGCCACAAGCTACCCGGGCTGTATCGGGGAGAATACAGGACGTGTCCTTGAGCAGCCTGTGGTCCAGGATGGCCATGTGATCACCAGCCGGGGAGTGGGAACGGCGATTCCATTTGCTCTGAAGCTGATTGAGGTTTTGAAGGGATCTGAGAAGGCACAGGAGATCGCCGAAGCTATCGTGTATTCCTCTCAGCGTCTGGGATGACGGTTATGGAACAGGAGAGGAAGGCGGGCGGCCTTGAGAAACTGTATATAGCCTGTCTGAAGCCGTCCCGGTATCAAGAACTGCTCTCATCCGGGACCGGACATCATCTGGTCTATCTGTGCTGCATCGTCCTGCTGCTGACGCTGATTGATACAGTGATTCCCTTTGCTGCCTGGGATTTCAATGCAGGAGGGATTGACAGCCTGGTCAGAAACCGCTTTCCTGCTTTTACCATAGAGAAAGGCAGGATGACAATTGAACAGCCGGTGGAGTTTGAGATTGGAGGTGTCATCCATTTTAAAGCAGATTCCGGTGTTGAAAAGTACACCAAAGAAGATTTTACTGACAAATATCAGGAGGAGCTGCTTTTTTCCGGGACCAATATCCTTATACGGATGGGGGAAAAGATCATGGATGTCCCTATGGACAAGGTGACGGATTCAAAACTGGATAACAAAGATCTGCTTGAGGCTGTCCCCCTGTTCCGGATGATGCTGCTGATCTATTTTCTCAGTACCTATCTGGTAAAGGGAGTGGAATATCTGATCAGTACGGCATTTTTCGCAGTGATCAGCAGGGCAGCTATCCGGACGCGGGAGGGGAAGTTTGTTGATCTGAAAGGGACTTTTGTAATAGCCTTGTATGCGAAGACCCTTTTTTCACTGCTTCACTCTGTCGATATATGTGCAGGTTTTCCTGTGGATGAGACGATCATTATCATCCTGGGAACCATCGGTACTATTCTCTTTATTGACAAGGCAGAGGCGGCAGTACTTGGGATTTGACAGTGAAATCGGATTCGGACTGGATTTCTGTCGACAGAGCCGACCCGAATCCGGCGCCGGGAACGCCGAGGCGTTCCTGATAATCAAGGAGGATAAATATGTCAAAAGTGATTATGGTGACAGGAGGAAGCCGAAGCGGGAAGAGCGTCCTGGCCGAACAAAAGGCGAGGGAGTACGGCAGCAGGAGCGTATTGTACCTTGCTACGGCCATTCCGGTGGATGAAGACATGAAAGAAAGAATCCGTATCCACCAGGAGAGGAGAGACGCCGAGTGGGGGACCTACGAAGGGTACCGTGACCTGGGAGAGGTTGTCAAGACAACTGAAAAGACGACTGTCCTGCTGGATTGTGTGACGGTTCTGATCACCAATATTCTTTTTGAGGAAGAAAGGAATTTTGATGAGATCGATGTCAGGGAGGTAGAGGACCTGGAAGCCCAGATCATGATGGAACTCGGCGATGTGATCAAAGGAGCCAGAGATGGAGATAAGACACTCATCCTCGTGACAAATGAGGTGGGCATGAGTATTGTCCCCTCCTACAGGCTGGGCCGGATCTTCAGTGATATTGCCGGCAAGGCCAACCAGCTCATCGCCTCTCTCAGTGATGAAGTCTACATGTCGATCAGCGGCCTTCCCCTCCGCCTGAAATAACAGAGGAGAATCATATGAAAAGAATAATTCTGACAGTGATCCTGGTCATCTGTATCGGAGCGGTCGCCTTCTCCCTGTGGAAACTGTGGGGGTTCTACCGCTTTTATCATGATGGCAAGAAAGAATATGATGACCTGACCGGGTATGTCAAGGAGAAGGACCCGTCAGATGACACGGGCAATGATGATGCCGGAAAGGACAAGTGTCCCATCACGGTTGATTTTGAAAGTCTGCGCAAGGAGAATCCCGACATCGTCGGCTGGATCTACATACACGACACAGGGATTAATTATCCGATCGTCCAGACCAAGGACAATGACTACTATCTGCACAGGACCTTTAACAAGAAGGACAGCTATATCGGAGCCATCTTTCTGGATGCCATGTGCAAGAGTGATTTCGGAAGCTTTAATAACATTATCTATGGCCACAACCTGAAGAATGGTGAGATGTTCGGACATCTCAAGGGTCTCTATGATATCAATTATAACAGCAAGGCCGATTTTAAAAAGCATCCTAAGATCTGGGTGATCACCCCCGAGGATAACCGGGAGTACGAGATCTTTGCCGCCAGGGAGATCAGTGTGGATAAGGATATGGATGTCTACACCATAGAGTTTTCTTCCTATGAAGAATACGGGGAATTTCTGGAGGATCAGGTAAAGAAATCCCAGTATAAAACAGGGGTGACACCTTCTGAGAAGAAGTCTATGATCACCCTGTCCACCTGTACTTCCCGTACAGAAGAGGGACGGTTCATCGTCCAGGCTACCAGGATTCAGTAGACACAGAAGAAAGAAAGGAGAAATGATATGGAGAAAGCGTGGAATTCTTCCAACCGTAAAGTGCTGTTCTGCAATATTATCACGTCGTTTCTCCTGAATCTGTTTCTCGAATACATGGAAAGGAAGTCGGCAGCAGAAGTGATCCGCTTTATTGATGAGAGGACATTTGTTTTTCTCTATAATATGCTGATCATATTCGTCAGTCTGTCTCTGGTCTTCCTGGTCAAGAAGAAGCTCTTCGTGTGGGCAGCGATCACCGGAGCATGGATCATGATCGGCTGCGCCAACGGCTATATTCTCACAACGAGAAAGACTCCCTTTACGGCTGTTGACGTCATATTGACGAGATCCATATTGCCTGTGATCAGGAGTTACCTTAAAGTATGGCAGATCACTGCGGCAGCAGTGGGGATCGTCTGCCTTGTGATCCTGCTGGTCAGCCTCTATATCTACTCCCCTGCAGCCCGCAAGAGCTTTGATCCCCGGGTCAATATGTCTCTCTTTGTGCTGCAGATGATTGTCTTTGGCGCGATAACCTATGTGGCGGTCGGCCGCGGCATGCTCATCAGCAGATTTGACAACCTGATTGCAGGCTACCACGATTACGGCGTCGCCTATGGTTTCTGTGTGACAGCGATTGACACGGGTATTGACCGCCCGATTGATTATTCCAGTGAGAAGATGGAAAGTCTTGGCAGGCGGATCGACAGGCGGATGGAGAAAAAGAAGAGTAAATCCACGGCGGGCGGACACATGCTGGTCCGCACACCCAATATCATTTTTGTCCAGCTGGAGTCCTTCTTCGATCTCACCACAGTGAAAAAACTACATCTGTCAAAGGACCCTCTGCCCAACTTCCACAAGCTGCAGCAGGAGGTTGTGTCGGGCTATCTCAAGGTGCCCGTATACGGTGCCGGCACCATCAACACAGAGTTTGAAGTGATCACCGGTATGAACACACGGTATTTTGGTACGGGAGAGTTCCCTTACCGAAGTGTTCTCCAGGATCATACCTGTGACAGTATCGCCTACTGGCTGCAGAATCTTCCTTATGAGTGTTCTGTCATCCACAACAACAATGCTTCTTTTTATGACAGAGACCATGTTCTGGCCAATCTGGGCTTTGATCATTTCCTGACCATAGAGAACATGAACGTGACCCAGACCAATGAGGCAGGCTGGGCAAAAGACGCTGTTCTCACTGATGTGATCCTGGATACCATGGAGCGGACAGAGGACAAAGACCTGATCTATGCCATCTCTGTCCAGGGGCATGGCGACTATCCTGATACGCCCCAGGAAGGCAGAACGATTCAGGTGACAGGGGAGGGCTATGATCCGTCCAGACTGAACCAGCTGTCATATTATGCAGAACAGACCATGGAGATGGATGAGTTTATCGGTGAGCTGATCAGTAAACTGTCAGAATCCAATGAGGAAACCATCGTCGTCGCCTATGGCGACCATCTTCCGGGGATGGACTTTACCGATCAGGATCTGACCAGCGGGTCTAAGTATAAGACACCCTTTATCATATGGGATAATTTCGGCTATCAAGCAAGGACCAAAGATAAGAAGCCGGGAGATAAGGAGGCCTATCAGATTGCCTCCATGGTATTTGAGGAGATGGGGATCAGGGATGGCATCATTAACCGCTTCCATCAGACCATGATCCCCACTAAGAACTATAAGAAGAATCACAAACTTATTCAGTATGATATGTTATATGGGGCAGATTTCATCAGCCGGCAGGCTGGTATCACCCGTGAGAGCAAGAAGATGGATTTCTGCCTCCGTCCCATTGACATCAGCTATATACTCCCCGGAACCGACAGCTACTATGTATACGGGGAGAATTTCACTCCCTCAAGCCGGGTCTATGTGGGAGGGCGTGCTGTCAGAACCAGGTATCTGAGCAGGTCACTCCTCAGGATTCCCGCCGGCTCCTTAAGAAACGGTGATGAGGTAGTCATCCACCAGGTCAGTCAGACGAATGAGAATATCACCTTGAATACCTCAGAAGCCTTTATCTGGAACAAGTAGGCCGCATCATCTTTTTTTCTTACCTTTCAGCATAGATTTGATCAGGGATGAGGCGGTCTTTTCCACGAACTTACGACGTTCGGCTGCACGCTTCTCCGCAGCCTTCTGGTCTGCCAGAGCCTTTTTCTCAGCCAGCCTCAAGGCAGCTTCGTGCTCCTTCTGACGTCGCCTTTCCTCTGCCTCAGCCTCCCGTTTGGCCTGCCTTTCCAGCTGTTCCAGTTTCTTTTTATAGGCGGCCTCTTCTTTGAGCCGCTGTTTTTCAGCGGCTTCCTCTTCTTTAAGGCGTAAAGCCTCTTCTTCTTCCGCAATTTTCTGCTGTTCAAGCTCCGCCGCTGCTTCGGTAATGATCTCGTAGGCGGAGATGCGGTCTACAGTCTCACGGTATTTTAAATCCAGTTCATTTGTCAGGATGGCAGTTTTTACCAGCTCTGGTTCGCCTGGTCCCATACGGCTTTCAGGAGGAAGTATGAAAGCTCTCTCCACCATGCCGGGGATACCCTTTTCATCCAGGAAGCTTACAAGAGCCTCACCTACACCCAGCTCCATGATGGCTGTCTGTGTGTCAAAGGCAGGGTTCTGCCGGAAGGTGCCGGCGGCGACCCTGACAGCCTTCTGCTCGGCCGGTGTGTAGGCCCGCAGGGCATGCTGAATACGGTTGGAAAGCTGTGCCAGCACTTCGTCCGGTATGTCCGCAGGGCTCTGGCTGATAAAGTAGACTCCGACCCCCTTGGAGCGGATCAGCTTGACCACCTGGACGATCTTCTGCAGCAGGGCCTTTGACAGGTCTGTAAAGAGCAGGTGGGCTTCATCAAAGAAGAAGACCATTCTGGGCTTGTCCAGATCCCCCACTTCCGGCAGTTTCTCAAAAAGAGAGGTCAGCATCCACAGGAGGAAGGTGGAATAGATCGTCGGTTTATGAATGAGGCTGGTGCTGTTGAGAATATTGATCATCCCGCGCCCGTCTGCATCCGTCCTGATCCAGTCCCGTATATCCAGAGAAGGCTCTCCGAAAAACTGCTCCCCGCCTTCATTTTCAAATGCCAGCAATGCCCGCTGGATCGCGCCGATGCTGGCAGCTGATACGTTGCCATATGTCAGGGTAAACTCTGCCCTGTTGTTTCCGACAAACTGGAGCATGGCAGTCAGGTCTTTCAGGTCCACCAGAAGCAGGTCATTGTCAGCTGCGATCTTGAAAACCACACTGAGCACGCCGGATTGGACATCTGTCAGCCCAAGCAGCTTGGACAAAAGAGCAGGTCCCATCGCTGAGATGGTGAGTCTGACCGGATGCCCCTGTTCACCGCCTATGTCCCAGAAACAGCTTGGGTAGGACTTATATTCGAAATCCTCAATGCCGAACCTCCGTATCCGCTTCTGCATATCCTCTGTATCAGTCCCCGGCTGGCACATGCCGGAAAGATCTCCTTTAACATCGGAAAGAAAGACAGGGACTCCCATGTCGGAGAAAGACTCTGCCAGCACTTTCAGGGTGATGGTCTTACCTGTTCCGGTTGCTCCCGAGATCAGACCATGACGATTGGCCATGGAAGGATAAAGGTACAGTTTCTGGTCGGATTTGGCGATCCAGATCTTGTCATCATAATACATAATGGTTCTCCTTTTTATATATTTAATCTCTGACGCAGAATTCTCGTGATTTCAACCATGAGAGGAATGCGCAATTGTCAACTTTTCTCTTCTGAGTATAACAGTTTGGGACGGAATAGTTCAAGAAAAAGCTTGTCTGTTTCAGATATTAATTGTAGAATTGTTGTAATCATAGAAAACAGATCGTAAAGGACCTGATCAGGAAGACTATTATGAAAAAAGAAGTAAAGACCAATGTGATGAGGATACTGGAAAAAGAAAAGATTCCTTACCAGGCGAGGTTTTATCCCCATGGCAAGGAAGCTGTGGACGGTCTGACGGTGGCCAGGCTCACAGGGCAGGATCCGGCTTTTGTTTTCAAAACCCTGGTGACTGTCAGTAATAAAAGAGATTACTATGTCTTCGTTATCCCAGTGGAAAAAGAACTGGATCTGAAAAAGGCCGCCAGAACAGCAGGAGTAAAGTCCCTGGAGATGATCCATGTAAAGGAGATCAATAAGATCACAGGTTACATCCGCGGAGGATGCTCACCGGTCGGCATGAAAAAAGCCTATCCGACTTTCTATCATATCACTGCAAAGGACAATCCAAGGATCCTGGTCAGCGGAGGCAGAATCGGTACCCAGATAGAGTGCCTGCCGCAGGATCTGTGCAGGATCACCCATGGTTCCTTCGCCGATGTATGCAAAGCGGGGTTATGATTTCCTGATGAAAGATGTAAAAAAAGCAGGCAAAGAAAAAAGAATAAAAAAGCCGGTGCCTAAGCATGTCGTTGTCTTTCAGGACCAGGATGGATCTGTGCTGAAGACATCCTTCATCCCGGATGGACAGGATGCCACCCCACCTGAAGTCCCTGAACCACCGGCACAGGAAGAGGGCTATCAGACAGTTTTTGACGGATGGGATCATGATATCCACAGCATCTCTTCCAACCTGGTTCTTCGCCCGGTCTGGAGGAAGGAACCGAAGAAATATCTGGTGATGTATTTCCATGAGAATGGCGCAATGCTTGGGATGGAGCCGGTTGCTTACGGACAGGCTGCCACAGCCCCATATCATCCGGAGAAAGACAGTGATGATCAGTACGATTACCCCTTTATCGGATGGAGCTGTGACCTGTCATCTGTTAAAGCTGATACCAATGCCAGGGCGATTTTCGGAAAAGTCCGCCGGATATTTACGGTACGCTTCTATCATGAGGATGGCCGCCTGCTCAGGGAAGAGAAGGTCCATTTTGATGAAAAGGCTCATCCGCCGGCCCATGTTTACAAGCCGTCGGACAGGACCTATCATTATGTATTTGCCGGATGGACTTACCCGACAGACCATATCCGTGAATCACTGAACATTCATGCCATCTTCGATGCTGTGTATAATGAGTATACCATTACATTCTGGGAAGAAGACAGGAAACATTCCAGCCGGATCCTGCACTATGGTGACCCCGTCAGCTATCCCGCCCTCAGGCGGAAAGGATATGATCTGATCTGGGACAAAAAGATAGAGAGGGTCGATGGCAATCAGGAGATCCACGCTTCCTGGCATTTTTCCAATCCACCGGGAAGAAGAGTCCGAACAGAAAAGGGCATCTTCCAGATCCTCAACCCTTCTATTCATAAAGGGACGGTGGCCTGCCTGGAATATGCATCGCAGGGAGAAAAGAAAATCATGCTTCCGGCAGAGGTCCTGATCGGAGACTACTACTACAGGATCGTGGAGATCGGTCCCTACGCATTTGGTCAGTGGAAAGATATGAAGACGCTGGTACTGCCGGACTCTGTCAGAAAAGTAGGCAGCAGGGGATTTGCAGGATGCAGAAAGCTTGAAAAGGTCGTATTGGGAAAGAAAGTGTCAGCCCTGGGGAGGGAGATCTTTGCCGAAAGCCCGAAGATTAAGATCGTGGAACTGGCAGGAAAAGATTTCTCCATACTGGATCAGAAGGCTATGGAATCTGCTCCGAAGAGGTTGAAGATAAAGAAGAGAAGATCTTTCTGAAAAAAACACTGAAAATAATAAAAAAGTTGTTGACAAGAATAAAAAACAGTGGTATCTTGTATGAGTTGCCGCTGAAAAGAGAGGCAACACGCAGCTTGACAACTGAACAGCAGAACAACCTTGAACGTTCAAAGAATTAAAACGAATCTTCGTCAGATTCGTGATTTCATTCGGGTCCTTA
>CADBNQ010000093.1 GCA_902796045.1 uncultured Lachnospiraceae bacterium
CAGATGGTTCAGTTCGAAGAACCTGCTGTCGTCCCCCTCATAATCAAGGGTCTCAAACAGGATATCTTTCTCATTTGTGACAGGCTCTCCATCCAGGATGAGTCTGTAATTCACATGATCTGTCTGATAAAAATGCAGGGAAGCAATATAGGTTCCGGGAAGTACCTCCAGAAGATGACACTCTCTTGGATTCTCCTTCTCCCCTTCGATCTGATAGTACAGGACAAGGTCCCCTCCTTCAGGTCCCTGATAAGTCAGGAACGTTCTCTCACAGTAATCTGTGGGGAAGGACACCAGGGTGCTGTAGGACCGGAAGACCGGGAGATAGAATTCCTCCTCAAGAAACTCCCTGATCGCCCTCGCTGCAGCATCATTGATCTGGTCATGATAATCGCTTTTATCTGCAAAATAATAGAGGAAATTGATCTTTGTTCTCTTATCTTTGATCCTCCCCGCACAGATCTCCTTCCCTATGATCAGCATGACAGGGTCAGGCAGATCCATCCCCCGGTAAAGGTTCATAAAGGAGAGGTATTCCAGATATTCCTGCACCAGTGGTTCCCCGGCGGTCTTCTCATAGTAAGATGCAAAAACAGGGAATACACCATCTGTATTGTTCCCGGTAAACATACTCTGTCTGATGATCTTTTCCTCAAAGTCGGTGGTCTCCAGCTCCATCTTGCAGCTTCTCTCCCAGATGATCAGAAGATCCTCCAGCTCACCGTCAAAATGCTTCATCAGGTATCTCAGAGTATCCCGGTTGTATTTCTTCCTCATTGAGGCAGAGAATGCCAGAGCTGCTGTTGTGTCATCCTCTTCATCCTCATAATAATGGACACCAAAAGTTGCCAGCTTCAATTGTTTGGCAGCGCCCATAATGTGGGAACCGTAAAGTTCAACGCCAAAAAAGGCATTCTCCGTCATTCCCACCTCCAGATAATAATCCATCAGTTTCTTGCGGAAGCCAGGGGAGATCATGCTGTAATCTGTTTTCTCAAGCCACCTGCGCAGTTCCTCTTTATCCTGGTGCTCCTGATAGTATTTCAGCAGCTTCTCAAGGGCTCTGCGCTGCATCCAGGGAAGATACTCCTCGTTGAAGGCAATCTTCTGTAATATGGGAAGCGTTTCTGCGGTCACCGGTTCATCCACCCGGTCGGACAGGTTCTGCAGCACCCTCTTGTTGGACAGGTTATGGCTGACCCATTCCTCCGGAAACTGGGATATCTGCAGGAAAGGCCGAATCTCGTACCCTATATCAGATACATACCGCTGCTCATAAGAATCCACAAAACAGATATCCGCCCTCCTGTTGATCAGCTGGATATGGCAGCTCCCTCCCGCAAGAGGATAATAGATTTCCTCTCCGGTTTCGGGACTGGTAATGTACACCCCGATCATGCCGGAATCAGCACAGTTCAGTCTCTTGTAGAACAGGACATCACAGACGGCCTTGGCGTTCTCAGGCTTCTCCAGCACTTCTTTCTGGAAATGTGTATAGAGGAAGGCCAGATGTTCGTTCATCCGCCCTTTCAGCAGCTGTTCCTCGACGAAGGGCAGCATCTTTGAATAGTAGGCGCCAAATACCTCTTCATAGGCATCCTTATTCTTCAGGATGTTTGTATAGAGATAGGCTTTCTCTTTGTAATCGAGACTGTTGCTGTAAGTAAAATAGATGAGGACCCTCTGAGGTATCTCCTCGTATTTCTGAAAATCCATGCTCCGGATGAAGAATTCATTCAGGCCGACGATCTTCAGGTTGGCCTGTACAGCATCATAGAGATAGTCATGGTATTCTTTCCCCGTCTTATTGCCCTTGATCAGAAGAGAACAGATCACCTGCAGAAACCTTTCATCCGGCTCTACCTTATATAGTCTCTCAGCGATCAGGAAGATCGATCTGCTGTAATATTTTAATCTCAGGGCGAGATTGGCAAACTGATAGGCAAGAGACATGGAGATAAAGCCATATCTTACACCCCATCGGAATACGCTGATCTCAAAAGTCCCGGCTTCCTCCATATAACCGGGGTTCTCATTCAATATCTCGCAGGCTTCAAAATACAGGAGACAGCTGTTATTGCCTGCCTGAAACAACTGACGTATGCTGTCATACTGAAGGCGTTTATTATAGACATATTCACGATCCAGATAGATCAGCATCCACAGCGCTTCTGCTTTATACTGGCTGGATTCGTAGAACTGGCGAATGGAGGTGACTGCTTCACCGATGGCATCCGGCGTGCGGTACATCATGGCCTTCAGATAAAGGAGATACTGGAAAGCAAGGGGGTCAAAGGGATGAGCATCATTGTATTCGATCAGCTCTTTCCCAAGCTCTTTCGCCTCCTCTACAGACTGTTCAATCAGGAGGAGATGAACCTGGTAGAGCTTCCATACCATGTCCCCGGTATGATGCATGAGATCATCCAGAATATGATGGGCCTCCTGGACAAAGTCCTCGATCTCGATGCTCCCTGTACGGAAATACAGATAATTGTGCATCAGTTCAGCCCGAAGCTGTTTTACTCTTCTTTGACGGTCTCTGCCATCCCGGTAGACTGACGCTTTATCCCACCATTCGACAGAAATCTCAAGGTCCTGACGGACCGTAGAGATATGGATGAGGTCACTCCCGGACTTGCGTCTCTGGTTTTTGCTGATTCTGATCTCTAGACTGCCATCCTGAAAATCTCTGCTGCTGAAACGATCTGCAGAAAGGCTGACCTGTTTCTTCTCGCTGTAGATCCTGCCTTCCAGATAGCCAGGACCTGAAAGCCGCAGGGTGACGGCCGCTTCGTTCTCATCACGGCCTAATACAAGAGCTGTCTCACTGCTTTCGATGGTTACACGATCCTTGTATCCGGCAGCTGTCATGAACTCTTCCAGGATCAGCGCCCTGGACCGGCTTTTCATAAGACTGTGGTATAATGAACGCTTTTCAGGCTCTTCCTTCAGAAATACCTCCGGAAAACTGGACAGGAAGAAGAGCTCCATTGCTTCTTTGGGGTCCTTGATGTACAGTTCGGCAAACTCTTCCATCGTGGAGATCCTGCCCACAGAGGTACTGACAGATTTGGGGACCACCCGGACACGGTAAGGGATGTTAAACTCGCCTCCGTTGGTGAGAATCACAAAATCCCCCTCAAACTCACTGCCGGCGGTGGACAGCTTCCCCTTGAAGTAATAGGATATCTCAGTTTTGACTCCGGATAGTTCCTGCTTCTCGATCCCAAGCTTGTCATTGGTAGAAAAAGCTTTCCCTTTGAGTGGAATCCTGTTTTCGCTCACTACAAGAAAGGAATCCCTAAAAACCCTGCCTTCTTCAATCTCTATATCCAGATTGGTCACAGAGATATGTACCAGCGGTTTTTCTTTCCCTTTATTCATGGGTTCACTAAAACTAAACTCTCTCAATTTGACCACCAATCCCGTTTATCTCATCCTGATCCTTTTCATCCCGGACCAGGCGGAATAATACGTTTTTCCTCCACTTGTTCTGTAGGTTCTGATCTGAAGAAAGCAATAAGGACTCAAAAGACCACTGATCGTTTTCCGGTTATTTCCGGTCACCCTGATCAGAGTTCCATTTGCTGCTGATTTTGAAGAAGAACAGAGGATCTCATATCCTGATACCTTCTTGTTCTTCTTCCAGCTGAGCGTCACTTCTGCAGCCGAAATCCTCTTGATCTTAAATTTCGATACACCAGCCTGTCTGATCATGGTCTGACCCTGGCTTTGTGTTCCGTCTGTCTTTCCTTTATAGGCTTTTATCTTGTAGGTGTATTTCCGGCCCTGAAGGGTTTTCGTGTCCATATAGGACCGTTTGCCGGATCTCACCTTTGCAATCTTTTTAAACTTCCCTCCGGAAGTACTGCGGTATATTTTAAAACCATCCGCTTTTCCCGACAGCTTCCAGGATATCCTGACCCCCTTCTTTTTGTTGAAAAGGCCGGATATGGAGACCTGTCCCGGTCCGGTCTTTTCGGGGCTGGTCTTTTTGATCCCTGTGGCAAACAAATTCCCCATAATGGGACAGCCCCATCCGAAATATTTGTCCTTCCCTTTCGGACCAAAATCCCTGGACATGCTTTTCAGCTGGTTTTCAACATCTTTCACCGAAATATCCGGTTTCAGGAGCTTGAGGTATGCTATGGCTGCTGTCACATGGGGCGCGGCCATGGAGGTACCTGTCATATAATAAAAGTCTCCTCCCCGTCCGGCACTGATGATTGAGGTGCCGGGGGCAGAAAAATCAATTGTATTTCCATAATTGGCGTAAATCGCTTTTACCTTTCCCTCTGTGCTGCTTCCCCTTGTTCCGTCAGCATTGATGGCTGTGACTGTAATGGGGATCTTCTGATTCGCAGGGTAGCTGTACTTCACATCGACTCCGTCATTGCCTGCCGCTGCGCATATGGGGATCTTTTTGTTCCTGGCTTCCCGTATGGCATCGTTGAGATAGGTGAGCCCTGCAGCCTGTTCCCCGGTAACACCCATACTCATGTTAATCACCTGCACTTTCTGTCTGATCGCGTAGCGCAGGGCATTCTTAACTGCATAAAGGCTGGCTCTTCCCCTTATATCTGTCACCTTCAGCACCAGGATCCTGACGTTGGCAGGCGTGGCATCACAGATGATCCCGGCAACATGACTACCGTGACCCTTGTAATCTGAAATGTCAGGGCTGCCGGAAACAAAGTTCCACCCCTTATCCAGGACTCTTCCGCCTGAAAACAGAGGATTGGTCCTGCAGATCCCGGAATCGATAACTGCGACGGTCACTTTGCCGCCATAGCCGCCGGCAGCCGCTTTGCTCTTCAGCTGATTCATCTGCATATACCGGTTTCCCCAGGACAGGCAGGGGGCAGCAGGTACCTGCGTTCCGGGCTCCTCCTGGAGCAGGTCTTCCACATAATAGATCTCGTCCACGAAGCAGGCACTGTCTCCCAGCTGCCTGCAGACCTGCTCGTAAGCACGCTTTGTCTGTTCCTGACTGTCAAACTCCAGGATGGTCTCATGGTCGTCGGTATTGTAATACACACGGGAGGCACCATAGGTGTCCCCCTCGAGGATGCTGCTGACAATCAGCCTTCTGGTCTGATAGGGGGCTGTGATCTCCAGCTTCCCCTCATCATCAGCCTCCACATGGTAGAGGGTCTCTGGATCTTTCTCTTCAAGAAAGCTTTCCATGT
Organism: uncultured Lachnospiraceae bacterium; assembly: GCA_902796045.1. Classification (GTDB taxonomy): domain Bacteria; phylum Bacillota; class Clostridia; order Lachnospirales; family Lachnospiraceae; genus Anaerobutyricum. The sequence goes on from CADBNQ010000093.1 coordinate 5,193, forward strand.
CTTTTTCCGACCTGACTGCCTGCCTGGCTTCCTTCCGGCTGGCGTCAAACTCTTCTTCAAGTCTCCCCTCTTCCCCGTCTTTTATGAAAGAGGTATCAGACAGGTCAACACTGATACTGCCAAAGCTATCCTGATCATTCAGGGCGAAGGTCTTCGATATCTCTTTATATCCTGACAGTTCTTCCACAGGAGGGGAGACTGTCCCCTGGTCTTCTGCAGCAGCTGCGTTCTCTGCTGCCTGAAGTCTGACTGACAGTCCCGGCATGGCCATAGTCACTGCCAACAGTATCATAACGGTCAATATGTTCTTTCTCTGAAACCCTCTCATATCTCTTATTCCCGGGCAAACTCTTCCCCTGTTAATTTCTCATATGCTTCTTTGTATTTCTCTGCTGTTCTGTCGATCACATCCTGAGGCAGATGATAATCGCTGTCAGGATTGGCCTTCAGCCAGTCTCTGACAAACTGCTTATCATAGGAAGGCTGGCTTTTGCCTTCCTCATAGCCTTCCAGAGGCCAGAAACGGGAGCTGTCGGGCGTGAGCATTTCATCACCCAGGACAAGCTGTCCCTCTTCATCCAGACCGAACTCGAATTTAGTATCGGCAATGATGATTCCTCTGCTCAGGGCATAATCTGCACATTTGCTGTAGAGCTCGAGAGTCTTATCTCTGAGGGCTTTCGCATAATACTCTCCCTTGCCGGGATAGAGATCTTCCAGAATCTCTATGGTCTTTTCATATGAAATGTTCTCATCATGATCGCCGATCTCTGCTTTGGTTGAAGGCGTGTAGATGGGCTGAGGCAGCCTGGCGGACTCTTTCAGTCCCTCCGGCAGACTGATCCCGCAGACTGTACCATCCTTCTGATAGGCGGCCCAGCCGCTTCCGGTGATATATCCACGCACAATACACTCCACAGGCAGCATGGTCAGTTTCTTACACAGGCTGCTGCGTCCGGCAAAGCGGTCATTCTGAAAGAACTCGGGCATGTCCGCCACGTCTGTCGATAACAGGTGATTCGGGATCACGTCCTTCGTGTAGTCAAACCAGAAAGCGGACATCTGAGTCAGGATCGCTCCCTTATCTGTCACGTCATTTTTCAAAATCACGTCAAAAGCGGAGATACGGTCTGTGGCCACCAGGATCAGGCTGTCACCGACATCGTAGATCTCCCGTACTTTTCCTTCTTTTACGGGCTTATACTTCTGCATGCTCTTTTCCTCTCATACTTTGTCAAATTCACTGTCCGCCTCACGGCAGATATCTTTCAGGCAGCACCGGCTGCAATGGGGCTTTGTCCTGGCAGTGCATACTTCCCTTCCATGGTAGACAAGCCTGTGGCAAAGTTCGTTCCCTTCTTCAGGAGGAACGATCTTCCACAGAGCCATCTCAACTTTTCTGGGATCTTTGATGCCGTCCACCAGACCGATTCTGTTGCTCAGCCTGATGCAATGGGTGTCTGTCACGATGGCGGGCTGGCCGAAAACATCCCCCATGATCAGGTTGGCGCTCTTTCTGCCGACTCCGGGAAGCTTCATCAGCTCGTCAAACTGATCCGGCACCTGACAGCTATACTCATCCCGGAGCATCCTCATACACTTGCTGATATCTCTTGCCTTGGTCCGTCCCAGCCCGCAGGGCCTGACGATCTCCTCGATATCCTCCGGGTCAGCCCCGGCCAGCTCTTCTACACCTGGATATCTGGCAAAGAGGTCTTTTACGATGATGTTGACCCTCTCATCTGTACACTGGGCTGCAAGGCGGACGCTCACCAGCAGCTTCCACGCCTCATTGTAATCCAGAGTACAGTCTGCATCCGGATACTCCTTTTTTAATCTTTCTATCACAATACGGGCCAGTTCTTTCTTGTCCATCCGGCTCACCCTTTCGCCACATTCTCCCTGATCAGGGCCCGCTTCAGCGCAAGCTCGGCCCGCATCAGGTCCTTGCCTCCGGCGTTCAGTCTTCTCTCAGCCCGAATCCTTGCCTCCTCGGCACGTTTCAGGTCTATATCCCAGGGCCACTCGACAGATTCAGCCAGAATCGTCACTTTATTCTGTGTGATCTCCACAAACCCCTCATGAAGGGCCGCGATCCTCTGTGAGTTCTCATCCTCTGTGATGGTCAGGACACCGGGCGCCAGAATCTGCGTCATCGGAATATGTTCCGCAAGGATGCCGACCTGACCCTCTGTGGTGTTGTACTCCACCATATATACGTCATTTTCATAAAAAATCCTGTCCGGAGAGATAACCTCCAGCCGGAATAACTTCTCAGCCATCAGATCACCTGTTCTTTACTTTAGCCAGGACATCACTGATGCCTCCGGCATTTAAAAAGAGTCCTTCGGGAATATCGTCGTATTTCCCATCAAGGATCTCAGAAAATCCCTGAATCGTCTCAGCCAGGGGAACATAACGTCCATGGGTGCCGGTAAACTGCTCTGCCACAAAGAAGGGCTGTGACAGGAACCTCTGCACCTTCCGGGCACGTGCTACCACCAGCTTGTCATCCTCGGAAAGCTCATCCATACCCAGGATGGCTATGATATCCTGCAGTTCCTTGTAACGCTGAAGGATCTCCTGAACGCCCCGGGCAACCTTATAGTGCTCTTCCCCTACTACCCTGGGATCCAGGATGCGGGAAGTGGACTCCAGCGGATCCACAGCAGGATAAATACCCTGCTCTACAATCGAACGTGACAGAACCGTGGTGGCATCAAGATGGGCAAAGGTTGTTGCCGGAGCAGGGTCTGTCAGGTCATCTGCCGGCACATAGACTGCCTGGACAGAAGTAATGGAGCCGTGTCTGGTGGAAGTGATCCGTTCCTGGAGGGCACCCATCTCTGTCTGAAGGGTCGGCTGATAACCCACGGCACTGGGGACACGGCCCAGAAGAGCCGAAACCTCAGAACCTGCCTGGGTAAAGCGGAAAATGTTATCAATGAAGAGGAGAACATCCTTTCCTCCTTTGTCACGGAAATACTCAGCGATCGTCAGTCCTGACAGGCCGACTCTCATACGGGCTCCCGGAGGCTCATTCATCTGGCCGAAGACCATAGCGGTCTTATGGATTACGCCTGACTCGCTCATCTCACGATAAAGATCATTTCCCTCACGGGTGCGCTCACCTACACCGGTAAATACCGAGTATCCGCCATGCTCTGTGGCAATATTACGAATCAGCTCCTGGATCAGTACCGTCTTACCGACACCGGCACCTCCAAACAGACCGATTTTTCCTCCCTTCTGATAAGGGCACAAAAGGTCCACCACCTTGATGCCTGTCTCCAGCACCTCGGTATCCGTGGACTGCTCAGAGAAAGCCGGGGCTTCCCTGTGGATGGGAAGTCGCTCTGTTCCTTCCGGCATCGGTTTATTGTCAATCGGTTCTCCCAGGACATTAAATATCCGTCCCAGTGTACTCTCGCCCACAGGCATAGTGATCGGACCGCCGGTGGCCCGGGCTTCCATGCCCCTGACCAGTCCGTCAGTAGGACCCATGGCAATACATCTGACGATGTCATCACCCAGATGCTGGGCAACCTCTGCTACCAGCTTTCCTCCTTTGTGACTGATCTCTATGGCATCATTGATCTCAGGAAGAACTCCCTGGGGAAACTTGATATCCAGGACGGCACCGATCACCTGGGTGATCTTACCTGTATTCTGTGCTGTCATCTGATTACTCCTTTTTCACTCAGGCTGGTCATGCCTGATAGTCTCAACTCTAATTCAGTGCTTCCGCACCTGAAATGATCTCTGTTAACTCCTGTGTGATGGCTCCCTGTCTGGCCCTGTTGAAAGCAAGAGACAAGGCAGAGATCATGTCCTCTGCATTGCTCGTGGCAGAATCCATGGCCTGCATCCTGGCACCGTTCTCACTGGCCACAGCCTCAATCAGGGCACCGTAGATGGTGCTGCTGATAAACCTGGGGATGATCATCTCCAGGGCTTCCTCTGCTTCCGGCTCATAGTTCATGGGGGCTTCCCTGACCGGATGGTCTTTTTCTTCACTGTCTGTACCAGCCCCATCCCCTCCGTCCACAGGCAGGAGCCTGAGCAGCTGGGGCACATGGACCACTGTATTCTTAAACATGGTATAGGCGAGGTAGATTTCCCCCACCTGACCTGCCAAATAGGCATCAAGAACTTTCTTTCCGATCTCTGCCGCATCCTGGAACAATGGCTCATTGACAGCCTCGGAATCATCTGATACGATACGGTAACCCCGGCGCGACAGGGCCTCAATCCCCTTCAGGCCGATACCGTATATGTCAATGGTGCTTTTGTCCCATCCGGTTTCAAGAATCTGTTTTACGACATTGTTGTTGTAGCCTCCGGCCAGTCCACGGTTGGAGGTTACCACGATCACAGCCTTTCTTTCTGATCCGTTATCCTCCAGATATGGATGCCGGACCTCTCCGGATTTCCCCAGGATAGACTGCACAGTTTCGATCATCTTTTCAAAATATGGCTTCGCGCTCTCCGCTCTGCTTTTTGCTCTCTGGAGCTTGACGGTGGATACCAGCTTCATGGCCTTGGTAATCTGCTGGGTGCTCTGTATGCTCTCCTTCCGTCTTTTGATATCTCTCATGGATGCCATACTGCTTCACCACCTCTAAAACTGTGCCTTGAATTCTGTGATCGCCTTCCGGATCAGCTCGTCTGTCTCGTCACTGATCACTTTCGTATCACGAATGGCAGCATAGATTTCCGGGTATTTCGTATCTATAAAATCCAGAAGACCTGATTCAAACTCCTGCACCCGTTCTACCGGAACGTCCAAAAGATATTTCTTCGTCACCGCATAGATTGAGATAATCTGCCGTTCAACAGACATAGGCCTGTACTGAGGCTGTTTTAAGATCTCCCTGATACGTTCTCCCTGATTCAGCCTCTCCTTGGTATCCGCATCCAGCTCCGAGCCGAACTGGGCAAATGCTGCCAGCTCGCGGTACTGAGCCAGCTCTGTACGAACCGGGCCCGCAATCTTTTTCATGGCCTTGATCTGGGCTGAGCCTCCAACCCGGGATACCGAAAGGCCTGCATTGACAGCAGGGCGGAAGCCTGCGTTAAACATCTCTGTTTCCAGATAGATCTGACCATCCGTGATAGAGATGACATTGGTCGGGATATAGGCGGAAACATCTCCTGCCTGTGTCTCGATGATGGGGATGGCGGTCAATGAACCGCCTCCAAGCTCATCTGACAGTCTGGAGGCTCTCTCCAGAAGCCTTGAGTGCAGATAAAATACATCCCCGGGAAATGCTTCCCGTCCCGGAGGACGGCGAAGGAGCAGGGAGAGGGTTCGATAGGCCACGGCATGCTTGCTCAGGTCATCATAGATGACAAGCACATCTTCCCCTTTCTCCATCCATTCCTCCCCGATGGCACATCCGGTATAGGGGGCAATATATTGCAAAGGAGCCAGCTCACTGGCTGTGGAAGCGACTACAGTCGTGTAGTCCATGGCTCCGTATTCATTCAGTGTTTTTACGATATTGGCAACGGTAGAGGCCTTCTGCCCGATGGCCACATAGATACAATGCATGTTCTGACCCTTCTGGTTGATGATCGTATCTACTGCTATCGCTGTCTTTCCTGTCTGGCGGTCACCGATGATCAGCTCCCGCTGTCCGCGGCCGATGGGCACCATGGAATCAATCGCCTTGATGCCTGTCTGAACCGGGGTGTCTACCGGCTGCCGGTCAATGACCCCGTGGGCCACGCGCTCTATGGGGCGGGTGCTGGTCGTCTCTATGGGACCTTTTCCATCGATCGGCTGTCCTAATGCGTTGACAACACGTCCTGTCATGGCATCGCCTACCGGCACTTCCACGACCCTTCCTGTTGCCTTTACAGTATCCCCTTCACTGATATTCCTCTGGCCTCCGAGCAGCACGACACCGACATTGTCCTCTTCAAGGTTCATGACCATGCCGTATACCTGGCCGGGAAATTCAAGAAGCTCACCCTGCATTGCACTATCCAGACCATGTATTCGTGCGATGCCATCGGCGACCTGGATGACAGTACCGACATCCGAAGTCTCCAGTCTGGCAGCATAATTCCTGATCTGCTCCTTGATGACGGAGCTGATCTCTTCCGGTCTTAAATTAACCAATGCCACATGCACCTTCTTTCTATACTTAGTTATACTCTGATATTCATCTGTCGCCGAGCTGGATCCTGGCGAGCTGTCTGCTTAAGTTGTCAATCCGGGTCTTTAAACTGCTGTCAACGACCCTGTCTTCAATTCTGATCACAAGCCCTCCCAGGATCGCCGGATCCACCTGGTAATCCATCTCAAAAGAGTGATATCTGGTGGTCTGAAGCAGCCGGGCCTCCAGCGCGGTTTTCTGCGGGCCGCTGAGAGCCACCGCCGAAGTGACATGGGCCGTTCCAATCCCTTTATGCTCCTTCACTTCGTGCAGAAAATGATCAAAAACTGCAATCAGCTGATCCTGACGTCCCTTCTCGACTATAATACGTAAAAAACCCAGCAGCTCATCTGAGATTCTTTTGTCAAATACATTGCTGATAAGATCGAGCTTCTCTTCTCTGGTGACCTTGGGATGATCCAGGACCCTGCCAAGTTCCTCATTCTCAAGAAAAACCTGCCTGACTGCTGTGACCTCCTCACTGAACCCGTCCAGCCGGTCCTCTTCCAGGGCCAGTTCCAGCAGGGCATCACCGTAAGTAGTGCTCACTAATTTAGCCATGTGTCATCACCCATTTCCTGCAGTGTCTGTTCTATCAGGTCATTCTGCGTCTCAGCATCGACAGAGGCACCGATGATCTTCTCAGACATCAGCGCTGCCACAGAGATCATCTCCTGCTTCACTTCGTCTTTGACACGTTTCTTTTCAAGCTCTGCCTCGAGCCGGGCACTCTCTATGATCCGGGCCGCTTCGACCCTGGCATCAGCGATGATCTCGTTCTCTCTCTGAAGCGCTTTCAGCTTCGTGTCGCTTAAAATCTGCTCAGCAGTTCTGTCAACGTTCTTCAACTTATCGTCATATTCTTCTTTCATGCGGACAGCTTCTTCCCTGTTCTCCTGAGCATCTCTCATCTCCTTCAGAACCCTCTGTCTGCGGTCGTTTAAGATCTTCCTGACAGGATCAAGAAGAAGACGGCTGGCAGCCATAAAGAGAAGGAAAATGGCAATTCCCTGAAATACAAGATTGAAAAGAAGCTGCGGGTCCAATCCGAATATTCTGTTATCCAGTGTTAATAACACTTCGGACCTCCTTTCCGGCTTTCTATGAATACCGGTTCATTATAATCTGCCGATCAACGGGTTCGCGTATAAAAGAATCAGGGCAACAACAAGACCATAAAGACCTGTTGTCTCTGCCACTGCCTGCCCCAGAAGCATGGTAGACATGATATCTCCTCTGGCACCCGGGTTGCGTCCCACCGCGGAGGCGCCGTAGCCTGCTGCGATCCCCTGGCCGACACCAGGCCCGATACCGGCAATGACCGCAAGGCCTGCGCCGATTGCCGAACCCATCAATACTAACCCTTCGTTTGTAATACCTGACATAATTAGTCTCCTCCTTCATTAATAATAGTTGTAACTGTTCAGGCTGCCTGAATCGTCTCGAATAAGATATCAGTCACCATATTTATCTGTGATAAATGTCATTGTCAGCATGCCAAATACATAAGTCTGGATCGCTCCGGAAAAGAGATCAAAATATGTATGTAAAAAGGCGGGAATGCCGATTTTGGCAAACCACGGAAGCAGGCTGTACCAGAGCCCCATCATGATGGTTCCTGCCAGCACATTGCCGAAAAGACGGAGCGACATGGATACCGGCGTAGCAAATTCACTGATGATATTCACCGGGAGAAATACAAAGATCGGCTCAAATAGGTCCTTAACAAAACGGATACCCTTGCTCCTGATCCAGGCATATTCAATCATCACAAAAGTGATCAGTCCCAGGGCAAATGTGGTTCCGAAATCAGCCGTTGGCGGTCTCAGGCCGAACAGACCGGAGATATTGGACAGAAGAATAAAAGCCATCAGAGTCTCTACATAGTTCCTGTATGCCGGCGCATGATTTCCCATATTGCTCTCAACTACACCATCAAGGACCTCCACGATCATCTCTACAGCATTCTGCACCGGGCCGGGCTCGTCATAATCCTTCATGATCTCATGTCTGGCATAAAGGATCAGTCCCAGCAGCACAAGGCTGACTATGGTTGTCGAGATCATGGTTGTATTGATCGACAGGGTCTGCCCGAACAACTCAAACTCATAATAACTGTGAATAAAAAAATCCACTTCATTACTGAGCATCATTGTTCCGGCTAAAGAGCTTCCCATATCCTCACCTTCCTTTCCTCCTCAATTTATTTGTTATATAAACATGGGTGTACATATGAAGGTGGGCCGAAACCTTCAATCCCAGCATCCCTGTGATCACCGCAGGAAAGCTGATCATGGAAAATCTGGCGCCCATCCAGGCTGCACCCATCATAACCATAAAGCGGATGATACTCTGGACAGTCATGCTCCTCTCAGCATGGACCGGGTCCATGTCAAGGCAGCTGTCTATGCCCTTATACATACTGACGCAAAGCCCGATGGACGCCGCGGTGCCCAGCAGGATTCCCATCGTCCATGAAGCCTTGTTCCCGACTGCCGCCAGGCCGACCGCCTCAAAGATCAAACTGTATATCAGACAGCCGACGATCAGATCAAGAAGGGTATCATTAATCTCCCAGGTCCGTTTCATCCATCTCATCATCTATATCCTCTACATGCCCGCAGCCGGCAGAATCCCCGCTGCAAAAATCAAATAATCTGTCAGCCTTCAGGCCGGTAAATCTGGCAATCACCTGCCAGCATGACCGGAATCCTGCCAGGACCCCTGTCAGCAGAAACAGAAGGAAAACCAGGGGATGTCCTGTCCGCTCTGCCACCCATCTTCCCACAAAAAGACAGAAAAAGACAGGTACCATCATGCAGATCCCTACCTGCGAGATCAGCAGGAGCATCCTGAGCGCTTTTCTCTCCTGTGCCTTCTTTTCAGGCGCCTTGATCATAGGATCATCTCCCCGATGACACGGTCAGCTGCCGCTTCCATTAATTGTTCAATAATCTCAAAACAAGAGTCATACTCTTCCCGGGTCCCGCCGGACACATCAGGAATCGATGCATCAAGATCCAGAAATGTACTCAGAGACATACATGTTGTGGACGAGTGATAATCCTGACGGATCCTGTCTGCCTGTTCCTCATGCATGGTCAGAACCAGACTGGCCTCCTCCATATCCTCTTCGGTGAGCTGGGCCGACCTGAAATCCTCGATGACGTAGCCATGGCGGGTCAGCGTATCAGCCGCCATCGGCGCCACAGGCTCAGAAAACAGGACCACAAGTCCCCTGGAGAGAACCTCTATCCCGGTGATACCCTTTCTGTCGAGCAATCCCCGCAGAATAACCTCGCACATAAAACTGCTGCAGATGTTATTCTCACCGACAAATATGATTCTGCGGTAATCCAATCTACCGCCTCCTTTCCGGAAAATCCAGCTATGCTCACACAGAGATCAGGTGATAGGCTGATGCCTTCAGCATCCTGTTCATGATGGCATCACCATGTTCCTCCTCAAAGAAACTCTCAGAAAATATATAATCAAATCCCTGCATGTCACAGTCTCTCAAAATGCCATAAAGAGAAGCAGCGATAGAGTCCGGATCACTTCTGCTGCCGATACTTTTTACTGAAATATTATCAGGCAGGTCATAGCTGCCTGCTGTCTCATCTGTCGCTATAATGCCTACGCGATACCCCTGGCCGGCCTTCTCCTGAGCCAGCCGGCTGATCTCCTCAACAACCCGTCCGGCGCCGCCTTCTACAAGGAGCAGCTGGCCCTGGGGGGCATAATGTCTGTACTTCATACCGGGAGCTTTGGGTCTGGTCTCCTGCGGCATGGTCCTGCCGGCAAGCGCCGGGTCCATAACGACCTTCCCCGCCACTGCCTCCAGCTGGTCTCTTCCGATGAAACCGGGACGCAGGATGGTGGGCGTTTCCCCCGTCAGGTCAAGAATGGTGGATTCAATGCCGATACCTACCGGGCCGCCATCAAGGATCATGGGAATCTTTCCCTCCAGGTCCTCATAGACATGCCGGGCACTGGTGGGGCTAGGCCTCCCGGAGGTGTTGGCGCTGGGCGCAGCAATCAGTGTTCCACTCTCCCTGATCAGAGCACGGGCTACCTGATGACAGGGCATTCTGACTGCCACGGTGTCCAGGCCGCCTGTTGTTCCCGCCGGAAGATTCTGGCGCTTTGGCAGTATGACTGTCAAAGGGCCCGGCCAGAAATGCTCCATGACCTGTCTGGCGATATGTGGAATATGGCAGGCCGCCAAATCAACCTGCCAGAGATCTGCAATATGAACGATCAGAGGGTTGTCGGATGGTCTGCCTTTTGCCGCATAGATCCTTGCCGCTGCCTGCTCATTAAATGCGTCGCCGCCAAGACCATATACAGTCTCAGTCGGGAAGGCAACCAGCTCACCCCGGCGGATCAGGTCTGCCGCATCTTTAAGCCGGGCCTTCAGATCAGCCGAAGTATCCACCTTTATCACTCTTGTTTCCATAGCAAGCCAACCCCCTGCTGAACTAATTCCATATAGGAGAGGATACCATGAATCATGTATAAATTCAAGGAAACATGCTCGAAAAGATAAGCCGGCAAAAGAAGGAGGAAGCATACTTCGGATCCGGCGGTTCCGAAATCGCTTCCTCACAAATCTGTCAGAGGCGGAAATCCTGTCGGCAGATCATCACCGCCGCGGATCCGGCACATACCGGCCTGCAGCTGGCAGGATCTGCCATAATGATCCGGCCTGTCTCATCTTATCATATCTCTCTCCGCCTCTGAACTGATACTAACACAAAAGACATGTATTTACAATATTTATTTAATATGTTATTATTTTCCTGTTCATCAATCGAGATCGCCTCAGAGATTGAGCAGGGATTTCACCAAAGAGAATCCTGCGTCATAGAGTCAATCGAAATCGCCTCAGCGATTTCGCGCGAGTTGCGCGACACCGTAGGTGTCTTCTTCTGCGCACAGCACACAATGCTCCACCG
>CADBNQ010000094.1 GCA_902796045.1 uncultured Lachnospiraceae bacterium
ATCAGTAGGGAGATTGAGACTCCCTCTGATGATAATTAACTCTTTCTCCCCCCTGAAGAGGAGGGAGTCTCAGCTACCTACTGATGACCCTTCTCACAATGGTTTCTTATAGATAGAGGAGGTCTTCTGTATCTCCTGGGCATTGAGCAGATCATTGACGCTGTCCACTTCTGTCCATCTGGATCCTTTGATATCAACACAGCCCAGCTCAAAATCCCTGAACATGATCATCTGCACCAGAGAATCCTCAAAATACTGATCATACATATTGGAGGCGATCATGGTATCTACCTCTTCTTTGACAAGTCTGGCAGATACGGCATCCAGCTTGGACATACAGCAGTATTTCGCGTCAAAGACTTCCAGCTTTCTGCTCATGACCAGCACCTGTCCATCCTTGGTGACCGCATTGTAGGCACCAGGCTTAACCACCTGGCTGTCGACCAGAACATAAGGATGGTCAGTGGGTCTGACCAGATATTTCTCAGTGATATCATCGTCAAATACCACATCCCCATGGACTATAGTGACATTCTCTCTTTCCAGATAGTCTCTGGCAAACCAGACAGAGGATATGGAGTTGGTCACCTCATAGAAAGGATTGACCACAAACTTCACATTGTCATCCAGGAGCTCTTCCTTCACCAGGTCGGAAAGGTAGCCGGTGACAACGACAATCTCCCCATTCCTGTCATATCTGCGGATTGACCTTACGATCCTCTGTAAGACCGTGGTGTCACTGTCCAGCTTAAAGGATGTCTTGGGGTTCTTTAAGGTAAGGGGTTGAAGATTCTGCCCTTTTCCGGCAGCAAGGATAATATAAGTCATATCAGGCCTCCTCCTTTTCATACATGGCAAGAGCTCGCTTTCCCATCTCAACGGCATAATGATACCAGAGTTCCTTATGGATTCCAACCTTCTGACCCTTGGACTGCTTCAGCATGGTCCAGTGAAGGTAGAACCAGCCTGTCAGGGCTATATAGGCGTAAAAATGTCTCTGCTGTTTGTAAGTCGGCTTCCTTCTGAAATAAGTGAAGAGGATCCTGTCAATGTCTTCAAGGCTGTGTTTCCCGCCGCAGACATAGGAGCCGATGTCGAAGCCGGGATCACCATATCCGCCGTATTCCCAGTCGATCAGATAGATCTCTTCTTTATTGATCAGGAAATTCACATCCCTGGCATCCCCATGAATATAGCAGGCATGTACTCCGTCCGTCTTGGCCAGCTCATAGAGCTTATAACTCCTGTCCCTGATCTCTTCGAAATCCGGGAAATTGCCGTAGGCTTCCGGCGCGATCTGGGCCTTGATGTCTTCCGCTTTCCTGATCACGTCAAAATTCCATCTGACCCTTGCAGGAACCTTGTGGAGGCGCTGGAAGAGCATGACTGCCCGGACCATGTCATTGAGATTGTGATAGTCAAAATCACGGTGTTCCACAAAGCGGGCAATCCTCCATCCATTCTCAACATCCATCGCGACCAGGGTGGTGTCTATCCCTGCCTCAGCGACGACTGCCTGCATGATGGTCTCCCGCCCTCTGTCCACCAGGGCATCGGAACCCAGGCCCGGATGACGGTAGATGTATTTCCCTCCGTTGTGGCGGAATGAAAGAACAATGTTGGTCATACCTGCCTGCACAGGCACCAGCTCTTCTATCTCCTCAGGACTGCAGTCAAAAACTCTGCAGATATTGGAAATGATCAGTTTTCGTATCTCATCGGTGTATACACCGCCTGTCGTCTGTATAGATTGCATCTTGTCGGTCTCCTTTCTCAATCCCAGAAATCATAATCAACTGCATCAATATAGCCCGGTGTCTCCAGTTTCCGGCCTCTGGTATCGGCACGCCTGAAAAAAAGGGCCTGACTGATATCCTGGTCTATGTCGTAGACCATCAGATATATCTCTTTTTTATCCTCGGCAAGAGAAAAAACCCTCTGCTTCTGATCTGTCCGGTCACCACCGGCAATGTAACCTAGACAGCGCTCGATCACTTTAACATCCATCTGCTCATTATTCACAGTGCCGAAGCTGACATAGACCTTATCCCCCCGCCGGACAGCGTCATACATAGCGCCGGCCTTGTCAGGATTCGGATAGGAGCCCATTTCAAACACTTCAGGATTACCCGGCAGTTCCAACACATCAGTGCCGCCCATGGCACATCCTGCCATCAGGATGAGGCAGATCAGCAAGAGGACCATTGCAGACTTTTTCATGGCAGTAA
>CADBNQ010000095.1 GCA_902796045.1 uncultured Lachnospiraceae bacterium
ACTTTTTCCAGCTTCCAGATATCATCCACATATTCCTGGATGGTCCGGTCGGAGGAGAACTTGCCGCAGTTTGCGGTCTGCAGCATGGCCATGCGGGCCCACTCAGCCTCATTGCGGTAAGCGGTATCCACCCTCTTCTGGGCTTCCTTATAGGCATCGAAATCTCTTAAGATAAAATACATATCCTTATCAAGCAGGGCATTATAGAGGTCACGGAAGAGCTCCGGATTCTCCGGCGAATAGAAGCCGTCGATCAGGCGCGTCATCACCTTGCGGACATCTTCGTTATTGTTGTAGATATCCCTGGGGTTATAGCTGTTGTTTCTCTCATATTCCATAACCTCATCTGCTGACAGTCCAAAGATGAAGGCGTTTTCTTTCCCTACTTCTTCCACGATCTCCACATTGGCCCCGTCCATGGTTCCGATGGTCACGGCACCGTTTAACATGAACTTCATGTTTCCGGTTCCGGAAGCTTCCTTGGAAGCAGTAGAGATCTGCTCACTGACGTCTGCCGCTGCAAAGATCAGCTCTGCATTGGATACCCTGTAATCTTCGATGAAGACAACCTTGATCTTGCCGTTGATGGACTCATCGTTATTGATCTTGTCAGCTACACTGTTGATCAGCTTGATGGTCAGCTTGGCAGTGTGATAGCCTGCCGCTGCCTTGGCACCGAAAATGAAGGTTCTTGGCACGATATCCATATCAGGATTCTCTTTGATCTGTCCGTAAAGATACATCACGTGAAGAATGTTCATCAGCTGACGTTTGTACTCATGCAGCCTCTTGACCTGACAGTCAAAGATGGACCTGGGATTCAGGTCTATGCCGTTGTGTTCTTTCACATAAGCAGCCAGGCGGACTTTGTTCTGATATTTGATGTTCATGAACTCATGCTGACATTTGGGATCGTCCACATAAAGATTCAGGTTGTTGATATGGGAAAGGTTGGTGATCCAGTCATCACCGATCTTTTCGGTCACCCATGACGCCAGCAGGGGATTGCCATGGAGAAGGAATCTTCTCTGGGTGATACCATTGGTCTTGTTATTAAACTTATAAGGAGTCATCTCATAGAAATCCTTCAGCTCCCTCTTTTCCAGGATTTCCGTGTGCAGCCTTGCCACTCCGTTCACGGAGAAGCTTCCGGCGATTGCCAGATTAGCCATTCTTACCTGTCCGTCATAGAGGATGGCCATTTTCCGGATTTTCTCCTGGTCTCCGGGATAGTTGGCCTGAATCTCAATGACAAAACGGCGGTTGATCTCCTCGATGATCTGGTATACCCTGGGGAGAAGCCTTGAGAAGAGCTCGATCGGCCATTTTTCCAGAGCTTCTGCCATGATGGTGTGGTTGGTGTAGGCACAGGTCTTCGTGGTGATCTCCCATGCCTCATTCCACTCGAGGCCTTCCTCATCCACCAGAAGACGCATCAGTTCAGCCACAGCTACTGTCGGGTGTGTATCATTCAGCTGGAAGGATACCTTCTCATAGAACTTGCGTATATCATTGTGGATGGATTTATACTTGGCAATCGCTCTCTGCACCGAAGCAGAGATGAAGAAATACTGCTGTTTTAAGCGGAGCTCCTTGCCGGACATATGATTATCGTTCGGATAGAGGACCTCTGTCAGATTCTTTGCCAGGTTGGCTTCCTCCACGGCCTTGTCGTATTCGCCCTTGTCAAAGGACTCCAGGTTGAAGGTGTTCTCTGCCTCAGCATCCCAGATGCGGAGACTGTTTACAAAATTGTTTCCATATCCTACGATGGGAATATCATAGGGGATAGCCCGAACACTGCGGTAGCCCTTGTGCACAAACTTAGGCTTCCCGTTTGAACCGGTCACCACATCCACATAGCCGCCGAATTTGACAATCTGGGTATACTCATCCCTCTTGATCTCAAAAGGATTGCCGTTCTTTAACCAGTCATCGGGTTTCTCCACCTGAAAGCCGTTCTCAATCTTCTGCTTGAACATTCCGTAATGATAGCGGATCCCGCAGCCGTAGGCCGGATAGCCCAGGGTAGCCAGAGAATCCAGGAAACAGGCTGCCAGACGGCCCAGGCCGCCGTTGCCCAGGGCAGCGTCAGGTTCCTGGTCTTCAATGACATTAAGGTCAAAGCCCATCTCCTCGAGCACCTCTCTGACATCATTGTAGCAGGTAAGATTGATCATATTGTTGCCCAGAGCTCTTCCCATGAGGAATTCCATGGACATGTAATAGACGATTTTCTTGTTCTCTCTGTCAAATGCTTTATGGGTGGCGATCCAGTTGTCGATGATATCATCCTTGATGGAATAGGCCACCGCCTGATAGACCTGCTGCATATCGCAGTCTTCCAGATTACGCCGGAAGAGCATACGGGCATTGGCCTCCACTTCTTTCTTGAACTGCTTCTTGTTAAAAGCTTTCTTTCTAATCAAACTGTTATCCTCCTGAACGATTTATACTCTGCCTCTTTAAGACAGCTTCCTCACGCTGAGAGCAACCTTCTCTCCGTTGATATTCCATCCCTTGCTGTAACCTTCCTGTCCGTCAAAGGAGATCTCGTCTGCCAGCACATCATTTCTGATAGCCGGAGCATTATCCTTTATGACAGAGATGATCTTCTCATTGTCCGCGACAGAGAGCCTGATATGGTCTGTCACTTCAAAGCCGGCCTCTTTCCTCATGGTCTGGACCTTGCTGATGATCTCCCTGACAAAACCTTCCTCGATCAGCTCAGGGGTCAGGTTGGTATCAAGCACCACTGTCACACCATGGTCAGCCTGGGAGACAAAGCCTTCCTTCTGGGTCATGGAAACGAGCAGTTCCTCCGGAGCCAGACTGATGCTTCCTGTATCCAGCTCGATGGTCAGGCAGCCCTCGGTATCCAGCTGCCTCTTTGCGGCGGTCCCGTCAACACTGGCCAGGGCCTTGCTGATCTGGCCCAGCTGCCTGCCGTATTTTGGTCCCAGCAGACGGAGCTGGGGCTTGAAGGAATAGCTGGTGAGGTCAGATACATCCTCCCTGAAAGTCACGGTCTTAACATTCAATTCTTCTTCTATGATCGTCCTGTAATAATCAGGAAGCTCCACAGCTCCGCTGACGATCATCTCGCCGATGGGCTGGCGGTTTTTGATGCCGGACACATTGCGGGCGGCACGTCCGAGCACCACGATGTCCAGCACCTCTGCCATGTTCTTCTCAAGGACCGGATCAATCCATTCTTCCTTTACCGGCGGGAATGTACACAGGTGGATGCTCTCTGGGGCATCCTTGTCCACTGTCCTTACCATATTCTGGTAGATGTCTTCTGTGATGAAAGGAACCATGGGTGCCGCAGCCTTTGAGATGGTTACAAGGGCAGTATAGAGGGTCATGTAGGCATTGATCTTGTCCTGCTCCATGCCTTTGGCCCAGTAGCGGCTCCGTCCCCGGCGTACATACCAGTTGCTCATATCATCGACAAAGCTCTGAAGAGCTCTGGTGGTCTCAGGGATCTTGTAGGCAGCAAGGTCCTCATCCACCTCGCGGACCGTGCTGTTCAATCTTGAAAGGAGCCAGCGGTCCATCACTGACAGCTTCTCATAATCCAGACTGTATTTTGTCGGATCAAATTCATCAATATCCGCATACAGGATATAAAATGCATAAGTATTCCAGAGGGTGCCCATGAACTTGCGCTGTCCTTCTGTCACCGCATCATCATGGAAACGGTTGGGAAGCCAGGGGGCGCTGTTGGAATAGAAATACCAGCGGATGGCATCTGCGCCGTGGGCAGCCAGGGCTTCAAAAGGATCTACCGCATTGCCCTTGCTCTTGCTCATCTTCTGCCCGTTCTCATCCTGGACATGCCCCAGGACAATAACGTTCTCAAAAGGAGCTTTGTTGAAAAGCAGGGTGGATTCTGCCAGCAGAGAATAAAACCATCCTCTGGTCTGGTCAACTGCCTCGGAAATAAACTTAGCCGGGAACTGCTGTTCAAAAATCTCTTTATTCTCAAAAGGATAATGATGCTGGGCAAAGGGCATGGCCCCGGAATCAAACCAGCAGTCAATCACTTCGGGAACCCTGTGCATGACTCCGCCGCAGTCCGGACAGGTCATGGTAAACTCATCAATATAAGGCCTGTGGAGTTCGACAGTGAGGGCATCATCCCTTCCAGTCTTGTCCTTCAGCTCCTGCCTGCTGCCGATGGCGTCCATGTGTCCGCAGTCATCACAGACCCATACATTCAGCGGGGTGCCCCAGTAACGATTTCTGGAGATACCCCAGTCCTGGATGTTCTCCAGCCAGTCGCCGAACCGGCCGCTGCCGATGGTCTTCGGGATCCAGTTGATGGTATTGTTATTTCGGATCAGGTCATCCTTGACTGCCGTCATCTTGATAAACCATGATTCTCTTGCATAATAAATCAGAGGTGTATCACAGCGCCAGCAGAAGGGATAATCATGTTCAAACCTGGGGGCGTCAAATAATAACCCTTCTTTGTCCAGGTCGATGAGGATCCTTGGATCCGCATCCTTGACAAAAAGACCAGCATAGGGGAGTTCCTTTGTCATCTCGCCTTTGGCATTCACAAACTGAATAAAGGGAAGATCATATTCTCTGCCCACCCGGGAGTCATCCTCACCAAAGGCCGGCGCGATATGGACGATCCCTGTACCATCTGACATGGTGACATAGCCGTCACAGGTCACATAGTGCGCCTTCTTATGCTGGGCTGCTGCAGCCTCTCCCGTTGCAGCAAACAGGGGCTCATATTCCTTATATTCCAGATCAGTCCCCTTATATCTCTCAAGAATCTCATAAGCAGGCTTATCATCTTCTGCCAGCCTGCCCAGTACTTTATCAAGCAGGGCCTCAGCCATATAGTATGTATAGCCGTCTGCTGCCTTTACCTTGCAGTAAGTCTCTTCCGGATTCACACAGAGGGCTGTATTGGAAGGCAGGGTCCAGGGGGTGGTGGTCCAGGCCAGGAACCAGGCATCCTCACCCTTGACCTTAAAGCGGACAACAGCAGACCGTTCTTTTACGGCCTTGTAGCCCTGGGCAACCTCATGGGATGAGAGAGGCGTCCCGCATCTGGGACAGTAAGGCACGATCTTGAAGCCTTTATAGAGGAGGCCCTTATCCCAGATGGTCTTAAGGGCCCACCACTCGGATTCAATAAAATCATCATGGTAGGTGACATATGGATCGTCCATGTCGGCCCAGAATCCCACCGTGCCGGAGAAGTCCTCCCACATTCCTTTATATTTCCAGACGGATTCTTTACACTTACTGATGAAAGGATCCAGTCCGTATTCCTCGATCTGTTCCTTTCCGTCAAGCCCCAGGAGCTTCTCTACCTCAAGCTCTACCGGCAGGCCATGGGTATCCCATCCGGCCTTTCTCGGTACCATGTAGCCTTTCATGGTCTTGTAACGGGGGATCATATCTTTGATGACACGTGTCAGCACATGCCCGATATGGGGCTTCCCGTTTGCTGTCGGGGGACCATCGTAAAAAGTATAGACAGGGCTGTCTTTCCGTGATGCGATGCTTTTTCTGAAAATATCATTGTCATTCCAGAATTTTACTGTCTCCTTCTCCCGGTCCACAAAATTCAGATTTGTCGAAACCTTCTTATACACGATCAATACCTCCTGAAGAATATCAGAAAAGGCTCCCATCCGCATGGGATGAAAGCCGACTTCTATCAATATACCACCTTTAAATACACTGTTAAGTGTTCACTGTGAGAATCCATCCTCGTTTTAAACAGGTATCATCATATACTATCAGAGGGGGAATGTCAAATAAAATCTTTGTAATTCCTTCTATAATATGATAAAATGACGATACCAATTAACTATATCAGGAGGATGTATGATAAGAAAAATACTGATCTCACTCCTTTGTGTCACGATCATTGTCACCGGCATAACAGGAGGCTTCCTGTTTCTCTACTTTGCGATCCCCAGCCGTAAAGCTGCCGCCTCCATAGACCTTCCGAAGAGGGTGGAGGACGAGAGGGCTGCCCTGGAGGAGAGCACTGAGGAAGAGGCTGCATCCGACACTTTTGTGGCTGATGTCTACCAGTCCCTGACTCTCAGAGAGCGTCCGGATTCCAACGCTAAAGAGATCGTCGGCCTGCCCCCTTTGACACACATGAAGATCATAGAGTATGTCAACGGCACCAATTATGCCTATGTTGAGGTCACTGCGGGTGCCAGCCAGGGAGCCAAAGGATATGTGAACACTGACTATATCACCCGGCTGGGAGAGCCTACGATCCGTGCCGGTGCAGAAGGCTGAAACAATGATTCCCCATTTTCATCAGTAGGTAGCTGAGACTCCCTCCTCTTCAGGGGGGAGAAAGAGTTTATTATCATCAGAGGGAGTCTCAATCTCCCTACTGATGAAGCCTGCGGCGCATCGCAGAGTTGCGCATAAGAAGATGCCTACGGCATC
>CADBNQ010000096.1 GCA_902796045.1 uncultured Lachnospiraceae bacterium
CAGTATTACTAAGATTACCGGGAGAGCGCAGCCACCACCAACCTCCTGCCCCTTGTTTCTCTACATATGTGGTCGGCTTGCATTGCCGTTCATCATCTGATGAAAAGTATTTTTCCGCTTCGGAGATGCTGAGAAGGAATACCTTGTCCTCGCTGTCGTTACCTGCCTTTGTGTTGTACTTTTTATTATCCTCAGCCTTGACTATTGTTGTCGCTATCATTCCAGTTTCATCAAAAGTGAACGCCTCTTTCAGGAATGTATCATTCAACCAATCACGAAGAGAACAATCTTCCCAAGTCGTTCTTTCCTGCTCAGAATTATACTTCTGACAATCCAGCAAAACCTTACTGATCAAAAGCGCCTTGTCTTCTTGTTTTTCAAAGACAATCCATTTGATTTCTTCTTTCCCATTCTCAGAATTATTATCCTGTTCGTAAGCACCAAATGTGACCATATCTCCCACATTTGAATCTTTTATTATATCCTGCTCTATAGATTTTTTCAGCGAAACACTATCCTTATATCCATCAAGATTATCGAAGGCTTCGTATGCTGATTTAAATTTCCCGCTTTCCATCAGCGCTACTGCAGCGTCATATTCATTATCTTTTATTGCTGTTTCACACACTTCAATCTGTTCACCAGAATCTTTGTAGCCGTTCATTGCTTCAAACGCCGCTACCGCCTCTTCATACTCCCCTCTCTCCATCAGCGCCACCGCCGCCTTGTAATTATTCTCAGGAATGATCACTTTTGTAACAACAAAATATCCGGCGACACACGCCGCCACAGCCCCGATCACAATCCCGATAATTGTCTTATTCCTCTTCTCTGCCCTCGCAATCTGCTGCCTCCAGGCCTCGGCCTGACGCTCTTCTTCTCTTCGTCTTTCTTCATTAAGCCGGTCAATCTCTCTTTGGCATTCTTCTGTCAGTTTTTGAGAATCTTTGTAGTCTCCAAGCAGATTCAGTTTTCGCAGCACCGTCTCATAGGAGCTTACATCGCCAGCGGATCTCTTTTTATCCACAGCATCCAGATAATCCCGATCCCGTCTCTCCTGGGCGTCCTGTTTGAGCTCTGATACCTTGATGTCTGTCTCCTCCAAAAACTTCTTATAGTTCTTCTTCACCTTCTCGATACTCGCCGTATCTTCCTGCTTTGCCGCTGCGATGCGCTGATCCAGCTTCTTTGAAACCTTCCCAAGTCCCTCCTCGATCTTTGTTTTTGTCTGCCCCTTTGCATATTGCTTTGCCCGCTGCAGATGCCGCACGCTTGATAGCTCCTTCTGCTGTTTTTCCTTCTGCTGTTTCCTGCATGACAGGGCGGAGTCATAGCCAAAATCAAATGCATATAACTGCCGGATCATATGATCCTCAAAATAGCCCGGCACCGCATTCTCCCCGGCAATCTTTTCGATATGCCCCGTATCCGGGGCACACGCTGTCAGTCTCTCCGTCGTCTGGTTCTCGTATTTGTTCATCCATGCGTCGACCAGCTCGTCCCAGCTTTTTTTCTTCTCCTGCGCCAGCAGCTTCCCCAGATAAGCCTCCGCGCTTTCCGGATCATGGTTGAGGGCTTCCTCAAAGAAGTCATCCGCCTTCTTCCAGTCCTGATCCTCCAATGCCATATTGCCGCGTTTTACCTGTGCTGAGGCGCTTGTTCCTGATGTCCCCTGCGGCGCGGCAGCCGGTGCCTGGCTTGCCGGTTTTTTTGTCTCACTCCCCAGAACCTTTTTGATTCCTCGCAGCAGATCCTGCATAAACCCGATCTTGCTCATATCCTGGCTCTGCAGCATCGACAGTTCATCCGGAAGGTCATAGGGATCCATGTCGCGGTAGCAGGGGATCAGCAGTCTTTTCCGGTCTTTCTTCATCAGGTCAAGGTAACGGCTCCATTCGTTTTTTACCCAGACAGCGTTAAAATGTTCTGGCTTCGTGCCAACCACGACCATCACCTTTGCAGAATTCAACGCTGCAAAAATATACGGCTCATACTCCTGCCCAAGTTTATCCTCCAATGTAATCCGGGAGAAGAACACACGGTATCCTGATTCCGTAAGACCATAGTAGATGTCCTGTGCCAGTGTACTATCCACTGTCCTGCTTCCGTTTTCATCGGTTTCCTTGTAGCAGATGAAAACGTCATACGGTTTTTCCTGTGATGAAATGGCCAAAATACCTTTTTGGATCTGGGCAATTCTCTCTGCCTGTGCCTTATATTCTGAAGATGCAAGAAAATCCGCATGTTCGACTGCTGCCAAATAGTCAGGGTCAGACAGAATATTGGTCAACTGTACACGATGGCAGGTCGGAATCCTCTCATGGCTGACCGGATCTTCGACATATTCAATACCGTAACGGCTAAGAACAACTCCCCAATGGGCCTCTGCGTTTGTATCATCCGCATCAAGTATCTTCTCATAGGCGGCAATCGCCTTGTCAAATTCATTAATCATACGAAAATGATTCGCACGGTTAAAGAGATTCATCTCTTGATCGGAAGAAGTAACAGGGAGTGTATTTGTATTCCCACAATAGTCACATACACAGGTAGACGCGCCTTCCTCAAAATAAAGATCGCCGCCGCACATTTTACA
>CADBNQ010000097.1 GCA_902796045.1 uncultured Lachnospiraceae bacterium
CGTAATAAGGAATGAGATTACGGATGACATTGAGCTCATCATGGAGTTGAGGCGGAGAAGGTTCACCAAGAGGGAATATAACATGGCAATCCAGGAGCTGTTTATGCTGGCGGCTATCAACTGCGACTACAGTTCTTTGTTGGCAGAAATCTACTGTGATGATGAGCACGTAATGGCTATCCAGTGCCATACATTGTTTGACGGATCACAGGTGCTGTCCACGATCAGTATGGGAGACAAGCATATCAGGACGGCCACACTGGCTGCGTAAGGGAAGTGAATATGACTGTAAATGAAATCTTTGAGCTGGGTCTCCATGATGACAACACCATCATAGAGATCTTCACGGAGGAAGGCGTCTTTAACCGGATTATCCGTGGCAACTGGTACCAGGATCGTATCCTGGACTGCATAGATAAACCGGTTAAGGAATTCTCCTGGAAGGAAGGAGGAGTCTTCCGGATCAAACTCAAACACATATGACATAGGAAGAAAAACAGAAAGGAGGGAAGAAATGCAAAACTCGGTTGTTGTTATCAACAGAGGAACAGCATTCATGTCCGTCAAGCAATTGGCGGAAGAATTGGGCTTGAGCCAGAAGACGATCAGGATCCTGATCAAGGGGATCCAGGAAGAGATCATGACTGGAAGGTACAGCCGCTATGCCATAGCCGGTAACCGCTACAGTTTCTATGTCGTGGTTGATTATTTGAAATACCACAAGCTTCTGGAAGACAGGAACCTGCGAAAGACAGTGCCAGATTTCGATCCTGCTGAAGTCGCCGAGCTATGCGGATACAATCAGAAGATCGTAAACATGTAAACAATATGCCGAAAAGTACAACTGAATACCAGATACCTTCCGCAGGCCGGGTAGGATGCCATCATACCTAAGTTAAAAAAGATGCCCATTGTTATATCAACGAATGTACCTGTATCCAAAACCACTGCCCGGTCTGCGGAGGGTATCGGAAAAGAGAGGAGGAATGATGTTTAACACCAAGAAAAAGAAATCAAAACCTAATCCTGAAAAATTATGGTGGTTTGATTACCTGGTCAAATTCATCGACGGAACAACTGAAGATCGGAACGGCGAAGTGAGGGCGATCCATCTTGCTAATGCCGTGGACAGGGCACAGGAGCTGATTGATCAGCGTGTGGAATGTGACCCGAGTATTTCAAGGGCATACATGTACCACATAGACCTGGATGAAGATGAGGAGGTTTTATGAAGTTATCAGATAAGATAGGCATCTTTTTGACAGGAGTCGCAGCGGTCCCTTTTGTGTGGATGGTCTTAAGCTGGGTCAACGTACTGGCCCACAATACTACAGACTACTGCTACGCCTGGTGGAATATGTTCACCATTCTTTTTTAAGGAGGAAATCAGATGCGTCCCGCATCCGTAAATGAAGTAAAAGGAATGCCGATCGGGTCTATTGTTTACCGAAGAAAAAACGATTACTGGAGAAGGAGTAAATATAAAGTAGTGGTATTGAATGGAGTAAAACTTTTGCAGAATATCCACACTGACGCATTACTCACGATTAAAAGAAGGCCGGCATGGCATTTTGAAGTAGATGAATAATGGCCAGGTGTTTTTGCTGGCAAAAGAAAGGGGCAACATGGATTTCTATAGCAAAGAAGGGTTAATAAGACTGATAGACAATATGACACCGATAGAGATCAGAAAGCTCTCTGCAAGGGCCCATGAAATCATCTATCACGAAAGAGAAGAAAAGGCCGCCCCAAAGGATAATCATAAAAAGGGACAGCCTAAACTAAACACATCACCATTATAAGGCAGAACCGATTTTTTTTCAATGGCATGGAGGCAGCCTGTAAGCCTCCATGCGGCCTTGTAATAGATATTAACATTAGGACTAAAACGATGAAGTTCATAAATTATGATTACGAGGATGCCTTCCAAAAGTCCATGGAAGATCTCAGGGAAGATGGATCAGGGAGATATCTGGAGAAGGGAAGGGACTATGCCCTAAAAGAGATCAGGGCAGGAACTCAGATCGAATTAGAGATCTACCCGGAATATACCAAAAGAGACTTCCCGGAAGTATTTCGAAGAAAACGGAACCCGGATGCCATCCGGGCCGGGAATGAGCGCAACCGCAGGAAGAGACTGGAAAGGCTCATCAATGAGAATTTCACGGATGGGGATTACTGGTGTACTTTTACTTACGATAACAACCATCTTCCGGAGACATTCGAAAATGCAGGCAGAGAAATGAAGCGATTCATTCGGAGGATGAACTATCGGAGAAAGAAAAGAGGGCTGCCGTCAACGAAATACATATGCGTCACGGAATACGATCCGGATGCAAAGATCAGGTGGCACCACCATATGATTATGGACTCCATGATGGACAGGGACACAGTGGAAGACTGTTGGAAAGCCGGAGGTCGTAACCAGATCCGGAAGATGGTAAAGGATGAGGAAGGATTCTCCGGAATGGCAAACTACATCACCAAAATCAAAAAGAAGAAACCGGACTACAAAAAGTCGTGGACATCCTCCAGGGGACTGAAGCAGCCAAAGGAGAAAAAAGTCCACAGCAAGAAGCCTGGAAGAACAGGATCCTACAGACCAATCAAAAGATATGTACGGGAGATTGAAAAGAATCATGACAGGATCCGGGAGATCGCAGAGGCCTGGTATCCGGATGCAACATTTACCAGGGCGGAAATTCGGGTAAATCCATACAATGCAGGCATTTACATCTATGCCCGCATGAGGAGGAGAGAGTGAGGGTAGACATTTATGCAGAAACCAACGCAAAGGCCATGAAAGCCATGGACAGGTGGTGTATGTACCTGATCGCTTGTGAGACTTCCAAAGGGCTCGCAACCATCGGGGGTTATGTTAGAACATCCGGGACTTACAACGGAGCAATCCTTGAAACCATCAACAGGGCGCTCATACGGTTAAAGACAGGCTCGGAGGCACATTTGCACACTGCCAACAAAACCATATTAGACATGATTGAGTACCAGGTGGACGACATGGCCGAAAGAGGATTCCGCCGAAAAGACGGAGAGCCTGTAAAAAACAGGTCAGAATGGGAATCCTACTGGAAGCTAACAAGACAGATTTTAATCATACCGGAACACGGAAACCATACATTTGCCTCATGGATGTCCAGGGAGCTATTTAAGTATGAGACTGATCTGGCAAAAGAGGCAGACAAAACAGGAGGCATAAAGTGAACAGCATATTTATCCAGGAACCGGGCGAATGCTTTCTTTGCAAACAGGAGGGGAAGCGGATCCGGCACACAGTACTTCACACTCACCATATATTCGGAGGATCCAACAGGAAAAAGTCTGAAAAATATGGGCTGACCGTCAGGTTGTGTCCGGAGTGCCACATCCTGGGGAAACATTCCGTTCACTTAAACTCCAAAACCATGAAAAGCCTGAAAGAGACAGGTCAGGAAGCCTTTGAGGCCGTTTATCCGGATCTGGACTTCCGGACCGTCTTCGGGAAGAACTATTTATGATTCACATCCCCTGCGGCCGCGCAGCATGTAGTGTGCTCTGTGGCGGAAAACCCCATATATATGTGTCGTACAAAAGGTCTTTTAAGGCAAATTAACTTATCGCTTAACTTGTCACAAGGTCGCAGGGGAGAAAGGAGGGACTATGTTATCAGACGTAGCATTTAATCTCGTTATGTCCCATACTGACAATTTTAAGAGAAAAAGCTTTTTGGAAACCTTTTCTGATGAGGAACTTATAGAAGCGCTGACATGGTTTCGTGAGAACAAACCAAGGAACTCCAAAGGGAGGCAGAGCGCCATATTGCAGGAACTTAAGGACCGGGAACAGGAGACAGAACAGGAAGAGAAAAAAGCCAATCCATTCCGGCTGGATCCGGATGCCGGAGTTCGATTTGCCAATGCCTGGGAAAAGACCACCACAGCCTTGAGAGAGGTGATGCACTGTGGCTGACATGAAAGAGTATAACCGGGGGAGAATGGATGGTTTGTCATTGGCCTATCGGATCGCCAA
>CADBNQ010000098.1 GCA_902796045.1 uncultured Lachnospiraceae bacterium
TGCCGGAACCGATACCATGCTCACCGGAAACCAGTCCGCCGACGTCAGTGGCTTCTTTGTAGATGATGTCAAAGAACTTATCTACGCGCTCCTTGAAGACCTCCTCAGTCAATGTGTTGGAGCACTGATAGATGTGGAGGTTGCCATCTCCGGCATGCCCGAAGGATTTGATCTCGAGCTCGCACTCTTTGCCGACTTTATTGACAAATTCAAGGTAATCGGCGATCTTGTTGACGGGGACTACCACATCACACTCATCAAGAAGTCTGGTCTCTTCCATGATAGCTTCAAGGAAGGAGGACCTTGCTGCCCAGGCATCCTTCATCTTATCCGGTGTGTCCGCAACCAGGACGTCCATGGCTCCGTTCTCAAGGACAAGCTCTGCTGCCTGCTCAATCATATCATAAACTGCATCTTCATCCTTGCCGTCAAGAGTCACCAGCAGATAGGCGCCAATCGGCTGTCCCTCCAGCTCCTGAGGGAATACTGACTTACCCACATAGCGCTCGGATACGAGAACGATCTCTCTCTCCATAAATTCGATGGCCTGCGGATCCAGGTGGGACATCTTGAGCTTCGGTACGGTAGAAAGCGCAGTCTTCAGATCTTCAAAAGGAATGATCAGGGAGGCGGCAAATCCCGGAGCCGGTATGATCCTCAGGGTGAGCTCGGTGATGATACCGAGGGTCCCCTCAGATCCGATCATCAGGTTCAGCAAAGAGTAGCCGGATGATGTCTTGGTCACTGTAGCGCCAAGATGTGTGATCTCGCCGGTAGGAAGAACCACTGTCATCGCCCTGACATAATCACGGGTCGCGCCATACTTGACAGCTCTCATGCCGCCGGCATTCGTTGCTACGTTGCCGCCCACACAGGCAAACTTTTCGCCCGGATCCGGCGGATACATCATGCCCTTTGTCAAACAGTCCTCTGCCAGATCGTTTAACAGAACACCCGCCTCTATATTCACCACAAAATTCTCCAGATCGTAGGAAAGAATCCTGTTCATCCTGGAGAGGTCGATCAGGACACCCCCGCAGAGTGGAACGCATCCACCTGCAAGACCTGTACCTGCCCCCCTGGGTGTTACAGGGATATTATTCTCGTAGCAGATCTTAACAACATCCGCTACTTCCTGTGTGGACCGGGGCTGTACTGCAAGATCCGGCATGTGGGTGCCGTAAATCGGCATCTCATCCTTCTCATAATCCTGGTTGATATCCTCACCGATGCTCACATGATCAGAAACTGCTCTGATCTGGTCAATGATTTCTGCTGTCAGCTGATTGTACATGTTTTCTCCTCCCATCAAATCTACATGCTGTCAATGACACTGGAAAAATTGGGTGAGCCAATTTTCTTGTCTTCATTCTAAGATATTTTCAGGCAAAAATCAAGTCTTTTTTTCACTATTTGCTGATATTTTCAGTAACTTCCCCCATGATTCAGGGGAAATTCTGAGATTTTTAAGGCAATATTACATCTTGATTTTTCTTAATAAAATGTTAAGATATTATTACGGAAGATAAACACGGTATTTGACACGCAGCCCGGTCCGGAATCATCGAGCCGATTCCGGGTGAATGACAGGAGAGAAGATATGATTACAAAGAAAGTAAGTATTAATTCCATGGAGAAGCTGCGGTCATTTGTGAGTATCGTCAATGGATTCTCAGGCCATTTTGATCTCTGCTCCGGCTGCAGCAGGGTGAACGCCAGATCTCTTATGGGCATATTCAGCCTGGACATTTCCCGACCTTTAGATTTCTGCATCTACAACGATGAAAGCGCCGATTATATTCTGAACGCCATCTCCTCTTACCTGGTCAGTTCTAAAGAGCTGCCTCTGTAAGAGTTTTTTTGTAATAATTACTTCTTGTTTTTTCCTACAGATATGTTATTATATATATACAGGTAATGTTAATTATTTAACGAGAAAGGGGTTCATCATTATGAGCAAAAGAAAAGTCGTTTTAGCAGGGGCATGCCGGACAGCGATCGGAACTATGGGCGGAGAATTATCCTCCATCCCGCCGGCTGACCTTGGCACCATCGTTATCAAGGAAGCCTTAAAGAGGGCAGGCGTAGCTGCTGACCAGGTTGATGAAGTGTACATGGGCTGTGTTGTACAGGCCGGTCAGGGACAGAATGTCGCCCGCCAGGCTGCAGTCAATGCCGGCATCCCGGTAGAAGTACCGGCCACAACCATCAATGTATTATGTGGTTCAGGTCTTCACTGCGTGAACCTTGCCGCAAAGCTGATCCAGAACGGGGATGCCGATATCGTAGTGGCAGGCGGAACAGAGAGCATGTCCAGAGCACCCTACCTTATGCAGCAGGGACGTTTCGGATACCGTCTCGGACCGGGCCAGCTGGAGGATGCACTTTTGAAGGACGCTCTGACAGATGCTTTTGAAGGCATCCATATGGGTATCACTGCTGAGAATATTGCAGAGCAGTGGGGACTCACCAGAGAGCAGCTTGATGAGTTCGCTGCAAAGAGCCAGCAGAAAGCTGTTGCCGCTATCGAGGCAGGCAAGTTTAAAGACGAGATCGTTCCCGTAGAAGTAAAGATGAAAAAGAAAACCGTAGTCGTTGACACAGATGAAGGTCCTCGTCCCGGAACAACCGCTGAGGGTCTTGCCAAACTCCGCCCGGCATTCAAGAAGGACGGTATGGTTACTGCAGGTAACGCTTCCGGCATCAACGACGGTGCTGCAGCCATCATCGTGATGAGCGAAGAGAAGGCCAAAGAGCTCGGTGTCACACCGATGGCAACATGGATCGCCGGGGAACTGGCAGGTGTTGAGCCCCGCATCATGGGAATCGGACCGGTTGCTTCCACAAGAAAGACCATGAAGAAGGCCGGTTACAAGATCGAGGACTTCGACCTGATCGAGGCCAACGAAGCATTTGCTGCCCAGTCCGTTGCTGTAGGCCATGATCTGGGATTTGATCTTGACAAGCTGAATGTAAACGGTGGAGCTATCGCTCTTGGACATCCGGTAGGATGCTCAGGCGCACGTATCCTGGTCAGCCTCCTTTATGAGATGCAGAAGCGCGACGCCAAAAAAGGTCTTGCAACTCTCTGTGTAGGCGGCGGCATGGGCTGCTCTGCTATCGTTGAGAGAGACTGAGCATCTCCATCCTATTAACAGGACGTATCTTATGAATATACAAAGGGCTGTCATCCGACAGCCCTTTCTTTGGGTATTGCTATGGTTCGCAAATATTTAGATCAAATACTGTTCATTGTGTATATGGTCTGGGAGGCCATCAATCTGGGATGGATCATCCATGCCCAGAATCATTATCCCGTGGAGATCTACTGCCAGATCATGTACCTGGCAATATGCGTCAATACAGTGATGACCTTTTATCTCTACATCAGTGGCGGAAGGAAAAAGAAAGGCCTGCACAATCTTCTGGCCCTGGGCCTGTTCATAACCGGGGCAGCTGATTATTTCCTTACCCTGCATCAGTCTGTACTGCCCGGGTATATCCTCTTCTGTCTGGCAGAAGCTGTCTATGCATGCTATTTCAGGCCTTCTCCGGCAGGCATCTTCATCCGCTTCCTGCTCTATGTCCTCACGATCACCATCATCCACTCAGCCGGCCTTCTGAATATCATCAATGCCTTCGGCCTGCTCAATATGAACCTGATCACGGTCAATATGCTGTGCGCATGGATCGATCACAGGAGTCAGAAGCCGACATCCAGCCTGCTGCTGGCTGCCGGCTTTACCCTCTTTGCCGGGTGTGACTACAGCCTGCTGGTTCGTGCCCTGTCAGCCGGGACTGCAGGAATGGCTGCTGACCGGCTGACCTGGGTCTTCTACATCCCGTCCCAGGCAGCACTGGTCGCAGCTTATGCAGTTCTTACCCGGTCTGAATCCTCCTGACAGTCCGGCAGAAGGATCTGATCAGATCTCAAACAGATCACTTAAGGCCTTCAGTGCACCATCTGTCTCATGAGCCAGTACACGTTTAGCCAGCAGCTTGCCCAGCTGCACGCCTTCCTGGTCAAAGCTGTTCAGGTTCCAGAGGAAGCCCTGGAACATGATCTTGTTCTCATAATGGGCAAGAAGGGCTCCCAGAGATGCCGGGGTGAGCTTCTCCCCAACGATGATGCTGGAGGGACGTCCTCCTTCAAAATGTTTGTTCTTGTCCGTATCCTCTTTGCCACAGGCAAAGGCAACGATCTGAGCGACGACATTGGCACACAGCTTCTTCTGGCTGGTTGAGCCCTCAATGATCACGTCAGTCCCAATCTGGCTGTCCTTAAATCCGATAAACTGAAGAGGAACGATGACAGTTCCCTGATGGAGCAGCTGGTAGAAGGAATGCTGTCCGTTGGTACCGGGCTCACCAAAGAGAACCGGACCTGTCTGATAAGCCACCGGCTCACCGAAGCGGTTTACTGATTTGCCGTTAGACTCCATATCTGCCTGCTGCAGATGTGCCGGAAAACGGGAAAGTGCCTGGGAATAAGGCAGTACTGCTGTGCTTTCATAACCGAGAACATTGCGCTCATAAACGCCGATCAGGGCATCCAGCATAGCCGGATTCTTCATGATATCCTCATTGGCCGCAAGCTTATCAGCTTCTGCCGCACCGGCCAGGATCTGTTCAAATACATCCGGTCCGAAGGCCAGAGAAAGAACAGCGCCTCCTACTGCGGATGAGGAAGAATAACGGCCGCCGATATAGTCATCCATGAAGAAAGCTGCCAGATATCCGCTGTTACCAGCCAGAGGAGATGTCTCACTGGTGACTGCCAGCATATGGTTGGCAGGGTCAAGGCCCTCCTTGATGATGGCATCTTTCACAAACTGCTCATTCGTCAATGTCTCCAATGTAGTACCGGATTTGGAAACAACAATAAAGAGGGAGTGAGCCACATCAATAGAGGCGAGCACTGCAGCGGCATCATCAGGATCTACATTGCTGATAAACCTGGCTTCCATTTTAAATGCGCCATTGGTCTTTGCCCAGTTCTCCAGAGCGATATAAAGAGCACGGGGGCCAAGGTCACTGCCGCCGATACCAATCTGCACAACTGTAGTAAACTTCTCTCCGGCTCCGTTCGTAATCTCTCCGGCATGCACTTTATTGGCAAAGTCCGCGATCTTTTTCTGCTCTCCTACATAAAAATCTCTTTTATTCACACCATCGGCGATAACATCTTTTCCCATCTGCCCTCTTGCCAGATGATGGAGTACCAGCCGTTTTTCTCCTGTATTGATCACCGCACCATTATACAGCTCTGCAAACTTGTCTGTCAGCTCTGCCTCCCGGGCAAGATCTTTCAGGGCTGAGAGGACCTGATCATCTACCTGCTTGGGCGCAAAGTTATAGGCAAGACCATTGGACATGGGCACACTGTACTCTGCCACCCTCCTGGCTCCCTGGTCTCCGGTCATCACTTCTTTCACACTGACAGAATCCTTAAAGCGGGTCAGTGCCTGAAAAGATTTCAAAGTGTCAAGGTTTTTCCATTCAGCCATAATAATCTCCCTTCTGATAAGATGTTCTTTCTGCTGTTTAACGTTCTCATATATAAGATTATACGGTAATTATTGATAATATTCAATCACAAGTTGTCTGTAGTATTTAAAGAAATCCACTCCCCGGTCTCCCATACTGTCCGGATGCCACTGGATGCCGTAGACAGGAAGGCTGGTATGTTCTATGGCCTCAATGTGCTCGTCTTCTTCATCCCACTGGGTGGCAGTCAGGCCTTCTCCCAGCTGGTCCACACACTGATGGTGGTAATGATAGACAGATTCGCTGGTGCCCAGCATGGGATAGAGCCATGAGTCTCTGTCGATCTTCACAGTCCTGTACTTTTTGTGCCAGCCGGGAATATGCTGGTCAATTGTTCCGCCAAAGGCAACGTTGACCACCTGACATCCACGACAGACACCCAGAACAGGTTTCTTCTCCTCGGCAAACATTTTGACCGCTTCTATCTGCAGTTCATCGACAGCAATATCGGTCCCGTAAGTATGTTTATCCCTTTCGGCACCGTAAAGCTCCGGTGTGATATTG
Organism: uncultured Lachnospiraceae bacterium; assembly: GCA_902796045.1. GTDB lineage: Bacteria > Bacillota > Clostridia > Lachnospirales > Lachnospiraceae > Anaerobutyricum. The sequence goes on from CADBNQ010000098.1 coordinate 6,052, forward strand.
TGTCCGCCAGGTATGACCAGAGTGTCATAATCCGACACGACAATATCCTCCAGCTTATCTACCCTTTTCACCTCAAAGCCCGCTTTTTTGAGATATTTTACCATCCTTACCGCGCTCTTGGTCTTGTGGTCGGCCACCAGCACCTTGGGGACTATCTGGACATAAGTATCCATCAGTTCCCTGACCCTTTTCCTGGTCAGGACTGCATTTTCACTGTATTCCAGAAAAGGCTGCATGCTTCCGCCTTCCATCTCCTTACCGGCCTCTCTGACAGCCTGCTCTTTCTGCTTAGACCACTCCCTTTGTTCCTCAGTCAGCGCTTCCATCTCTTTCTGATCCAGATTCTCTTTCAGCCAGGACCAGACCCGGCTCAGCAGATTGTTCCAGTTTTCACAGTTTGCTGCTGCGGCCTGATTCATGGACTGCTGATCCATTGATACTGTATCAAGCCTCAGGTTGATCTCATCCGATTTGACCCTGGTCTTTTCATAAAGCAGGATCAGCTCCTCCCTGGTCAGCGTTTCCTGCCCTGCAGCCTCCTGTCCTGTCGTCTCCTGCGCTGACTTCTGCTCTGCCGACTTCTGCTGTGTCGTCTCCTGTTCCGGACTCTGCCCTGACTTCTGCTGGGTCGTCTCCTGTTCCAAACCCTGTCCTGCCTTCTGCTCAGTTGTCTCCTGCTCCGGCTTCTCTGACGTTTTCTTCCCTGTGTCCTGTACTTCCTGCTTTGATCCTGCGGCCTCGTCAGCTGCCGCTTCATTCCTCCGGCATCCGCTCTGGCCTAAAAGGAGCAAGAGGATCATCACTGAAATCAGGAACAGGTCCATTGTCCTTCTGTAAGACATCTCCGACCTCCCATCTGCTCATGATGTTCTACTTACAGGATGATCTCATCTTCCTCTTTTTTCTTCTGCGCAGCCAGAATCTTACCGGCTTCTTCTTCCGTCAGATTACCTTCTTCCAGAAGCTTGTCATAGTCTCTGGTGCTCCTGGTAAGGTTGTTCCCGAGAAATACTTTGGCCACCTGCTCATCGAGTCTGCCGATCACTACTCCCATATCTTTTACCATCCTTTCTTTAAGTCCGGATACCGAACCTCTCTATGATCTCTTCCCGGCCCCACAGATCCACATCATTCTGTCTGGCCAGTTTGCGGGCACTTCTGGTGAAGTGGCTGTTGGTCACCACCATAGCCTTGTCCGCCTTATAATAAGCCACTGCTCCTGCCGCCTCCTGGACTGCTGCCAGGCCTACATTCTTATCATATCGCTTAGCCTGCACCACGATCTTCTCTCTTCTTTTCTTCAGGAGAAGGTCTGCGCCATAATCATGGCTGGCCTCTGTCTCTGCCACTTTGTAGCCCTGGTGCCTGAACTGGGCGGCAAGATACTGTTCAAAAGCCTTTCCGCTGAGCCTGTCTATCCTGCTGATCTTCATATGCAGGTAGCGAAGATAGCAGAAACGCCTGATAAAAAGAACCAGAAAAACAGCACAGCATAAAGACCAGAAACCTGTCTCTGCCGGCTTCCGGCTGACGTAGCAGCTGTAGCCTTTATAATAAGAGAAGGCCATGACAGCCGGAAATACATAGATCAATATATCAAAGTGACTGCTTCTGTTCTTCATCTTCTATCTGTCAGCTCCTTCTCCATCCGGCGGGAATCTTATTTTTCAGGATCCCTTTCACCAGCCGGCCCCATCCGACCGGGTAGTCCCCGGCAAGGACCAGATACCAGCCTTTTTCCTCCTGCCTTTCAGAATATGGTCCGGTCTCCCATCGGATGCTCTCACCACGAAGAAAGGACAGCAGCCTCTCATCATCAGGCGCGAAACTGATGGTCCTGTCGTACTGGTCTGCCTTCAGGGCCAGGGCAAATGCCTGGGCCGGCTCAAAACGTTTCTTCTTCAGATCACCCAGATAGAGTCCCTTTCTGAGAAAACGGAGTCCTCCGCCGCAGACAGAGTCTTCAGGGGCAAGACAAACTTTATTCCCCCGGATCTCAGGATCCCTGCGAAAACCAGTTCCTCTGACATGGGCCAGAAAGTCTGCCAGAGAAGACAAAGCCTCTTGATCATCCTTGTCTGCTCTCTTTCGGCCGCGGGAAAAGCCGGCGGCATGATGCCGGTCAGACGGCGGCAAGGTGGACTCTTCCCTGGCAGCAGTATCTTTTTTCTTCCTGAGCAGAGCCATAAAATGTCCTTCCCCTGCCATGCGATGCGGCCAGATCCTGCGGCACATCAGGCAGTCTTTATGATACTGCGCATCACCGAAAGACAGGATGCCCGGAGAGAAACCCTCATAATCGTCCATGGGGATCAGGTCCATCTCAGGCTTTTGCGAAAGGAGATGGGTGATCACACCTTCATTCTCCTCCGGTGCAAAGGTACAGGTAGAATAGAAGAGCAGACCGCCGGGCTTCAGCATATCTGCAGCACTGAGGATGATCTCCCGCTGGATGGCAGAAAACCAGTCCGGTCCCTTCTCCCTCCAGGAATCCATGACTGCCGGATTCTTCCTGAACATTCCTTCTCCTGAACA
>CADBNQ010000099.1 GCA_902796045.1 uncultured Lachnospiraceae bacterium
TAATCCAACCTATATTAACATAAGTGAGCGCATAATGCCAGAATTATTTTTATCAGATGGGAGAAGACTCCCATCTGATAAACACTTAGTGAGGGCGGGCGATCCGGGACTTATACGACGAAGTCATCTTTTACGGAGGTCCCAAGCTGCCAGAGCCTGACCTGGTCCCACCCTGAAACGGTATAGTGATGTTCCTCCGGGGTTGGATATACATGGGCGGTAAATGTGTATTTCCCTCCGTTGATAAACATCTCCACAGAACACCTGTCAATAATGAGCCTGATGTCTGTCAGGCTGTCCTCCATCGGAATATCAAGTACTTCCCCGACATTCTGGTTGAACCGTTTTGCAAGACCTGTCTTATCAACTCTCAATACTCTTTTTTCAGAATCATAGCAGATCGTCAGACCGCCGCTGCCATCTTTTCTGGTAAACAGGTTCAGTCTGACATTTCCCGCAGGAGTCTCTACTCTCATCTCACAGGTTTCCGGCAGACTGCCATCCGCGAGAATCTCTTCACCCTTCAGCTGATCAAAGTCTGCAACCGGGGACTGAATGAGCTTTCCACCGATAAGACGAAGCTCTCTGGGCAGGGACATGCTGCCCTCCCAGTCTTCTTCTTCGGTGGGATAATGATTATCTGGCAGGCCGATCCAGCCGATCAGGATTGCCTTATCAGGATCTGATACATTGGCGGCAAATTGAGCGGCATAGAAATCAAATCCGAAGTCGAGATACTGGTAATCCCCTTCCGGGGTAAATGTCAGGCTGTCATAATCCATCTTTCCGATGAAATAGACATTGTGATTGGTGCTCTCTCCTCTTCCGGGAAGCTTAGTGTACTGGGGAGAAAAGATCAGGACATCCTTCCCGCTGATATGGACAATGCATGGGCACTCCCACATACCGCCGAAGTCTTCATAGCCCGGCACCTTGAGCTCTCCGGCAAATCTCCAGCCGGAAAGAAGTTCTTCTGATTCATAGATCAGGACTCTTCCCTTCAGGGAGAGATTCTGTGCCCCGATGAATATATAGAATTTCTTCTTTTCAGGCACATAGACGATCTTGGGATCTCTCTGATGCTCACTGTAATCTTCTCTGGGCCCGAAGAGGGGCTCCGGCATCTTTACCGCATTGTCATTGCTGTCAAGCCTGGCCACACAGGTATAAGGGGTCCGCACCCAGTTTTCGTCCCTGTGATTGCCGGTATAAAAGAGATACATATCCTGGCCGTCAGAATATCCTGACCCTGAATGGGTTCCCTTATTGTCATAGATGGTATCCGGTTTTAATCCGATCCCTGCATTCGTCCATCTGACCAGGTCGGGGGAGGTGACATGGTACCAGTACTTTAAGCCATGTACTGCACCCCAGGGGCACCACTGATAATACAGGTGCCACAATCCCTTATGGTAGATAAACCCGTTGGGGTCGCTTGACAATCCGGTTACCGGCTGCACATGAAATCTCTGCCTGTAAATAGAACGGGCATTACGTTCATGCAGCTCTTTGATCTCATCGGCGCTTTTAAGCACTCTGTATCTTTCCTCACGTGTCCACTCTCTCATAACGATTCCTCCGAAACATACTTTCTTTAGTAGTTGAAGCATTGTTAATATATATGGTATCATTATAGTAGATTCAAAGGACAAAAGCAAGGATACAGGGCCAAAAGAGCTCATATCGAGAGGAGTATCAGAACGTTATGAAAAAAGTATTTGCCAGCGATTTTGACGGAACACTGTATTTTTATAAGGCGGAGGTAAAACTGCCTCCTGAGTCTGTGGACAAGATCCATGAGTACCAGCAGGCCGGTCACCTCTTCGGCCTCTGTACCGGACGGCAGGTGGGAGGGCTTACACCGTTCATCTCGGGGCATTTCACGCCTGATTTTTATATTACCAGCACCGGTGCCAATATTGTGGACGGCAGTTTTGAATCCATCTACCGCAAGGGAATAGACAGGGACGTGGTGGATGCCATCTGCCGGGAGGTCAATCCGGATCTTCATCGTATATCTATCGACATCAACGGCATCATTCATGTTTTCTCCGAGATGGATTATCCGGGAGAGTATCATGTTATCACAGGCATGAAAGATGCCATGCCGGGTCTGGTCCATCAGCTGGGCATCCACAATGAGACCCTGGATGAAGCAGCTGCCCTGGCAGCACATCTTAATGAAATGTTCGGTGAACATATCAATGCCTTCCAGAATGTTGTGGAAGTCGATGTCGCCCCCAAAGGATGTACCAAGGGCAGGGGTGTGGAACGCCTGAAGGAATACTATCGTGAAAAATACAAGGATATGAAGCTGTACGGCATCGGCGATTCCATCAATGACCTTCCTCTGCTGCTGGCCTCCGATGTATCCTACACCTTCCCCTATGCTCCGGCTGAAGTCCGTGAAAAGGCTACAAAGATTGTAGATACTATCGTTGAAGCCCTTGATGACAGCATGGCAGATCCGGTCTGATACCGATCCAGATCACCTAAGAGATCAAAGCAGTCTTTTCTTCCGCTGTCTCCATTCGCATACTGCTCCTGCTGTTCCGGTGATAAGAACAGCCAGCAGGAGGAATATGCCGGTAAACAGCTTCTTATAATAATAAAACTGTACAAAATGGTCTGCACTGATCAGCACAGGATCATGGTTGCCTTCCGGCAGAAGTGTCCTGCTGTTTCCAGCACGGTCGTTAAGCTTCACCGAGACCTTTTGTGCAGTTTTTCTTTCCTTCAGGATCTCAGTGATCCCTGCTGCGTCATCAAAGTCTTCCGGCTGCCAGGATCTGGTCCGGACACCATCAATATAGAGGGCTGCGTCTTTCAGAGCATAGTTATCGTCTGCCCGGACAGAGATCTCATGTTCCTTCTCTTTATAAATCTTTTTTTCCAGCCCTGTGATCCTGCCATAAGGAGGTGTCCGGTCAACCGTGAAAGCAATCTCCTTATTTCTGGTCACATTTGTCATTCGGTTTGACGCACCGTCCACAGAGGAGACTGTCACCTCGTACTGTCCCTCCTCCGAGAAGTTGGACGCATCGATATA
>CADBNQ010000100.1 GCA_902796045.1 uncultured Lachnospiraceae bacterium
GGTTCCGGCAAGATCAAGTATCTTGTTGATTCTGTCGGGGAGACTAATATGGCTATTATGGAAGGAATCAAACGTGTCTTTGATCCGAAGATGATCCTTAATCCGGGTAAGGTTTGCTACCGTCTGTAGTCATTATATACGGAACATATAAAATCGCCCCCTTCTATTATGCAAGGGGGCGATTTCAATCGACTAATAAGATGAATAATACTGTTATAAATCAAAAAAAGACTTATGAATATGTATTTGAATATTTCACTGACCAGATCCTGACAGGGGAGCTGAAGATTGGGGATAAGATTCCTCCGGAGCGGGATATTGCAGCCCGGCTTGGCGTCAGCCGCAATACCGTCAGGGAGGTGATCCATATCCTGGAGATCAGCGGACTGGTCGAGGGGGTTCAGGGCAGCGGCAATTATATACGCTGTAATCCCCAGGATTATATGATGAAGACAGTGAACATGCTCATGGCCCTGCAGGAGATCGGCTACAATGAGATCTTTGACCTCCGCTGTGCCTATGAGTACACTGCCCTCAAGCTGGCCATGACAAACATCACGCCGGATGAACTCCATGAAATCAGAACGATTCTTATCCGCATGGATGATGTGCCGGATCCGGCAGCTGGTGCTGTTCTCGATATACAGTTTCACAATAAACTTGTGGCAGCTTCAGGAAACCGCCTGCTTCTCATGTATACGCAGATGATCAGTAATCTACTGGACCATTTTATTAAAGACTTCAGAGCCAGGATCCTTATGGACCAGGAGAGGGCTGCAGAGCTCCGTGCTTCCCACTGGGATATCTATCATGCGCTGGTAAAAAAAGATTATGAAGCCGGTGCGGCAGCCATGGATGACCACTTCAGAGTGGTGGGAGAGGTCCTTGACGGGATCATGCCCGGTAAGGAGCAGTAAAGTACATCCATCAGGATCATTCGGCAATTTCAACATGAATATGATGCTTCTTCAGTATGGACAGAGCCTCCTGGGAGATCTGTGAATCGGTGCACACAGTATCGATCTCATCAAAAGGAGTCTGGATAACAACGCCCTTCTGATGAAACTTGCTGGAGTCTGCAAGGATGATCATCTTGTTAGCGGAATCGGCCATATATTTCATGGTCTCCACTCTCATCAGGTCATCGCAGGTAAAGCCGGCATCGGGAATGAATCCATCTGTTCCGACGAAGAATTTATCCACATAGAATTCCCTGGCACACTTTCTGATCAGGGGGCCTACCATGCCCTGATACTCTTTCTGGTATTCACCGCCCAGAAGGATGACCTTGCGCAGGGGAAGGTCCCGGACACGAATGGCGATATAGGCGGAATTGGTGATGATCGTGATATCCTTTTTCAGCTTGGCCAGTTCTTCCGCCATCAGTGCGCAGGTAGAGCCGGATTCAAGCATAACAGTCTCCCCGTTATTGATCATCTCGGCTGCCTTCTTGGCTATGTTCAGTTTTGTTTCGTAATTAATGGTAAGTCGTGTGTTGATATCGTTGGCGTTCTTTATGAGGGCAAAACCATGCTCTCTGGAGAGAAGTCCTTCTGACTCGAGATAGTCCAGATCCTTCCGGATCGTGACCTGAGATACACCAAGGATGTCTGACAGACGACTTACCTCAATCTTTTGATATTGGTTAACTAACTTTATGATTTTTGATTGTCGTTCTGTCATTTGAAACACCTCTTCCTTTCTTACAGAAGTATATCATAAAGTAAAGAAAAATAGAAGATAATTCATTGATTTTTTATCACATTATTTCCGTGTGTTTATCAAAAGGTGTTAAAAACGACAGGGGTTCCTATTCTGTCATCAGACTCAGCATGCTCACAACCCCCTGACAGTCATTGGTTGCCGTCTGGTAAGCCGCGATTTCTTTAAGCTTCGGATGAGCATTTGCCATAGCCACGCTGAAATGACAGGATTTCATCATGGTGTAATCATTCAGGTAATCCCCGAAGCACATGCATTCCTCGGGACTGATATCATAAGTATCCTGAAGAAACTTCAGTGCAGTCCCCTTGCTGGTCGTCCCGTTCTGGATATCCACCCAGGATTTTTCGGATAAAACTCTCTGGATATGTTTTCCAAGGTCGGGCAGATACTGAATGAGGCCGGCTGCATTATGCTTCTTATCGTAGATTGAGATCTTGACGATCTCATCCTTTTCAACAACGCTGTTGAGGTCATCTACCTCCGTGAGGGAGGAAAAATACATGGATACATCTCTGAAAGTCTGTTCATCAGTTTTTTCTATATAGGAAGTCTTCGCCCCGCTCAGGACCAGACAGGTATCCGGTATACTTCCCATATATCGTACAGCGTGGTAAATATCATTCTTTTTCAGTGGATTGCTGTAGAGCTTTTTCCCTTTATGAAAAATGAATCCGCCATTGTCTGCGCAGTAGATCATCCGGTCGCCCAGCTGACCAAACATGGAGATCAGCGTCTGATACTGACGGCCGCTGGCAATGACCGGACGAATCTCAGGATGCCTTTTTACCCAGTCGTAGAATTCCTCCGGCGGCTGGTGATCACTCTTTAATAAAGTTCCATCTAAATCTGTTGCAATTAGCTTAATTGCCATAATAAACATCTCCTTTTCGCAGGATAGACGGCATCGCGGCCGAGCATATCCTGATAATCTGTATTCCCGGAAGCTATTCCTTTTTTCCCGGGAACTGCCCCCGAAATTAGCACACACGAGTGCCTGTGTAAATATTCAGAATTGTCTGACGAATTAAAAAATGCTATGCATAAATACCATAAAGAGGCATATATATGAGGAAAGGGGCTGTTCATTATATTAAGCTGCCAGGATGTATCAATCAGAATAAAATCACAGGATAGTAAGAATAAGCCCTGATCCTTCTCGAGAGTTGTGCATTTGTCACAAATATTTTACTGAGATTTATGCACTTTGTACAGAGCGAGACCTTGTGACAGACTGCCTGCCGGTCTTAGAAAAGCTTTCAAAAAAACATGCATTTCGATTGAAAACAAAGAGGGTTTTATGATATGATTATAGCCGGATATAAAATATACCTTTATAATAGAGGAGAGTGATTGTTTTGAGCCAGGCTAAGGTGGACAGAAGAAAAGAATATAAAAAGAATCGTAAGGAGATTCTGGCAAAGGAAAAGAGGAACAATGCGATCGGGAAGTTTATCGCGTACCTCTGTTTGATAGCACTGATCGGCGGAGTAGGGTTCTCCTTCTACAGGAAGATCAATCCGGCCCCCCAGCCGGACCCGAACACCTTTTATTCTTTGACTGCAAAGGACAGCTACGGTATCATGCATCCCTCCCTGCCTGAAGAATAGATTTCTATCTGATTATCAAGACCCTTTCTGAGTTCTTTCAGGACGGGTTTTTTTGTCCTTAGGGGAACGAGTCCTGAATAGGAGGCAATATGGCTTTTACACATTTACATGTCCATACAGAATACAGCCTGCTGGATGGTTCCGGCAAGATTAAAGAGATGATCCCCAGAGCAAAGGAGCTTGGCATGGACAGCCTTGCAATCACTGACCACGGTGTGATGTACGGCGTGATTGATTTCTACAAGAAGGCTCTGGAGGAAGGGATCAAGCCCATCCTGGGCTGTGAGATCTATGTAGCACCGGGATCGAGGTTTGACAGGGAACAGACCAGGGGCGATGAGCGATATCACCACCTGGTTCTTCTGGCTGAAAACAACGAGGGCTACAGGAATCTGATGAAGATTGTGACCAGAGGTTTTACAGAAGGTTATTATTATAAGCCAAGAGTAGACTATGAGATCCTTGAGAGATATCATGAGGGAATCATTGCATTAAGTGCCTGCCTGGCCGGGGAGGTACCGGGAAAGATCCTCAGGGATGACTATGAGGGCGCCAGGGAAGCAGCTCTGCGATTAAGAGATATTTTTGGCCGGGAGAACTTTTTTCTGGAGCTGCAGGATCACGGGATCAGGGAACAGAAGATTGTCAATACCGCCCTGCTCAGGATGTCAAAAGAACTGTCGATTCCCATGGTCGTTACCAACGATGTGCATTATATTATGGAAGAAGATGCAGTTCCCCATGACCTGCTTTTGTGTATTCAGACCGGCAAGCTTGTTTCTGATGAAGACCGGATGAAGTATGAGGGAGGGCAGTATTATCTCAAGTCCGAGAAAGAGATGGCAAAGATTTTCCCCTATGCCAGGGAAGCCATGGAAAATACCCACCGCATTGCCGAGAGGTGTAATGTCGAGATCGTATTCGGTGAGCAGAAGGTGCCCAGATTTGATGTGCCCGAGGGATATGACGGTCCCGGTTACCTGAGGGTCCTGTGCGAAGAAGGATTAAAGAAAAGGTACGGGGACTCTCCGTCAAAGGAACTCTCGGACCGCCTGGATTACGAGCTCTCCACTATCCGCTCCATGGGATATGTGGATTATTTTCTGATCGTATGGGATTTTATCCACTTTGCAAAAAGCAGGGGGATCGCTGTCGGACCGGGCAGAGGTTCTGCGGCGGGAAGCATCGTATCCTACTGCCTGGAGATCACGGATATCGATCCCATCAGGTATCAGTTGATTTTTGAACGCTTCCTCAATCCGGAGAGAGTGTCCATGCCTGATATCGATATTGATTTCTGCTATGAAAGACGGCAGGAAGTGATTGATTATGTTTATCATAAATACGGCAAGGACAAGGTGGTGCAGATCATCACTTTTGGTACTATGGCAGCGCGTATGGCTGTCCGTGATGTGGGCAGGGTGCTGGCAATCCCATATGCCCAGGTGGACCGGGTGGCAAAAATGATCCCCATGGAGCTGGGAATCACCATTGAGAAGGCACTGAAGAACAATCCTGACCTTAAGGCAGACTATGAGAATAACGAGATCACAAAACAGCTGATCGATATGTCCATGCGTCTTGAAGGACTGCCAAGGCACACGTCCATCCATGCTGCGGGCGTGGTGATCGGATCACAGCCCCTGGATGAATTCGTTCCCCTGTCCCGAGGGGCGGACAATGTGATCACCACCCAGTTTACCATGACAACGATCGAGGAGCTGGGTCTTCTGAAAATGGATTTCCTGGGCCTGCGGACTCTGACTGTGATCAGGGATGCGGTCAGGCTGGTTGAAAAAAAGCTGGGGCATTCCTTCTCCATACAGGAGATCGACTACAATGACCCCGGTGTGTATGAGATGATTGGACAGGCCAGGACAGAAGGGGTATTCCAGCTGGAAAGCGCGGGGATGAAGAGTTTTATGCGGGAGCTTCGCCCTGAGAACCTGGAAGATATCATAGCCGGCATCTCCCTTTACCGGCCCGGCCCTATGGATTTTATTCCCAAATATATCAAAGGGAAGAAGAACAAACACGCTGTACAGTATTCCTGCCCTGAGCTTGAGGAAATCCTGGCTCCCACCTATGGCTGCATTGTCTACCAGGAGCAGGTGATGCAGATCGTCATGAAGCTGGCAGGTTATACTCTGGGACGGAGTGACCTGGTGCGGCGTGCCATGTCAAAGAAGAAGGCAGAGGTGATGGCAAAAGAAAGGGCCAATTTTGTCTACGGCAATGAAGCAGAAGGGGTCGAGGGATGCATCAGACGGGGGATTCCTGAAGATGTTGCCAACCATGTATTTGACGAGATGATTGATTTTGCCAAATACGCCTTCAATAAATCTCATGCTGCGGCCTATGCCGTTGTGGCCTACCAGACAGCCTGGCTGCGCTATTATTATCCTGTCGAATTTATGGCTGCTCTCCTTACTTCTGTGATCACAAACACCAAAAAGATCACAGAATATATCAATACCTGCCGGAGCATGGGGATTGAGATCATGCCTCCGGATATCAATGAAGGAGAAGCCAGTTTTTCTGTGTCAAAAGGACGGATCCGATACGGGATGGCAGCGATCAGAAGCCTCGGACGGACTGCCATCGATGAGATGGTGGCCGAGAGGGAGGCCCATGGTCCTTACCGGGACCTGAAAGATTTTATGGCCAGGCTGAGCAGTAAGGAGATCAACAAGAGAACTCTTGAAAGCCTGATCAAGGCAGGTGCCCTTGACAGCCTGGGTAAAACCAGGAAACAGCTGATGATGGTCTATGCCAGGGTTCTTGATGAGGTAAACCGGGAGAGAAAAGAGAATATCTCCGGCCAGATGTCCATGTTTGATTTTTTTACAGAGGAAGAAAAACAGGAATACGCCATGCAATACCCGGATGTCGGTGAGTATGACCTGCCCCTGAAGCTGAGCTATGAGAAAGAGGTGCTTGGCATCTATGTCAGCGGCCATCCTCTTGACCAGTACAGGAAGTCTGTCGAGAAGCAGGTGACGGCAAAGAGTACAGACTTCGAACCGGATGAGGATACAGGAAGGTCACTTGTCCGCGACGGTCTGCATTATGTGGTGGGAGGGCTCATCAGTGATGTGACAGTAAAACTGACCAGGTCCGGTCAGAACATGGCCTTTGTTACCATAGAAGATATGTACGGCACCCTGGAGGTGATCCTGTTTCCGAAAACCTATCAGGAATACAGGGAGAAGATCAGTCCTGACAGGCCTGTCTTTATCAGTGGCAGGGCCTCTGTGTCAGAGGAGAGCGGGAAGCTGATCGCCGATCAGCTGATCCCCATGGATGAGGTTGACAAGGAGGTGTGGATCAGAGTAGACGGCCTCGAGGCATTTCGTGCCAGACAGGAGGAGATGTTTTCTGTGATCCGTGCCCATCCGGGCCGGCAGGGGATCGTGATCTATTTAAAAGACAGCAGGCAGTACAAGCGCCTGCCCTCTTATCAGAATATCCTGATCGACGAGGAGAGCATTGCTGCTCTGGGTAAATGTTTTGGTGAAAAGAATATCGCTTTTAAAGAGATGAGCATTGAAAAAAGCAGGAAAAGAAGGTAAGATAGTATTGTATATAATTAAATGATGAAGGAGGGCAAAGGGACATGAGCAGTGCAGTAAAAACCATAGGAATCCTCACCAGCGGAGGAGACGCGCCAGGTATGAACGCGGCGATCAGAGCGGTGGCCAGGACAGCCTGGAGGCTGGGCATTAATGTTAAAGGCATATACCGGGGCTACAAAGGCATACTGGATAATGAAATCTTTACCATGAACCATCAGTTTACACGCAATATCATCACCAAGGGCGGTACGGTCCTCCTGACAGCCAGGTGCCTTGAGTTTAAGGAAGAAAATGTCCA
>CADBNQ010000101.1 GCA_902796045.1 uncultured Lachnospiraceae bacterium
CACAGGCGTGAAGCTGAAAACAACCACGGATAAAACCGGGAAGTATCTTGTCACCAAAACGGTTCCAGGCAGCCTGACCATCAATAAGGCACCCACTGCTGAAGACAAAAAACCAGTAACAAAGCCGGAGTCTGGAAATAAAAAGACTACACCTAAGACACCGGCGAAAACACCCGCAAAGCCTGGATCTAAATCTGTAACGCCGGCAAAGAAGCCGGAGACACCGAGCGACAGCTTCCTCCTGAACTCCGGAATCTGGGGCAGCCAGACAGGGTCTACAGTCACACTGAAGTGGGGAAGGACACCGGATGCAGATATGTACAAGATTTACGGTGCCTACTGCGGGAAGAAGAAAGTCACCTATCAGATGACGATCAATGGCAACAAGACGACAAAGATTAAAATCAAGAAGCTGAATGGCAAAAAAATCAATACCCGAAGAATTGTGAAGTTCAGAGTCAGCTCTTACAAGAAAGTGAATGGCAGGATGGTGGAAACCGGACGGTCGATCACTGTTCATTTCCCGGGTAAGAAAAACAGCCACACCAGCATCAGGTCTGTCAAGCTTGGGAAAACTGACTACATTCTGAATAAGGGGAATACAGTCACGATTAAACCCAAGCAGGTTCTGATGAAAAAGACGAAGAAACCGCTCGGGCGGATTCATGCGCCAAGGTACCGCTACAGGAGTTCAAATCCGGCAGTGGCCAAGGCGGACAAGACTGGTAAGCTGAAAGCTTTGAAGCCGGGGACCTGCACGATCTATGTCTTCGCAGTGAATGGCTGTAAGAGGAAGATCACGGTGAAGGTGAACTGAGTTTATATAAGTCGATGAAAATCGACAGGTGATAAGCTGATTCAGCCAGACATAGCTGATTTAAGATAAGGGACACATTCGCAGATTGTGATATCGGAGAATAGACAATCTGTGATTGTGTCCTTTTTGCTGCATTGGAAATTGCTCCAAATACGGGTTTCCATGATAGAAAAATCTAAAAATACATGGTACAATTAAAATAAGACTTTAAGAAGAATCTGAAGACAAGATTTTTAAAAGATAAGGAATGGGAGCATGGGTTATTTTTTCAGAAAGCTATCATTAGTCATCATATGGATTCTGGCAGCCTTGAGCATGACTTTAGCAGTATTGACATCTGCATATGAGAGTACCTTGGAGACACATCAGAGGACGATCCGGGCAGCCCTGCTGGAAGCCCGGGATAATCTGCCTGTCCTGATCCAGGATGAGAAAACCATCACTGACGATTATGAGTACGATGTTGAGCATCACGCTAAAATGATTACCCTTCTGCAGGAGAATGGTCTGGAAAAAGAGATTCCGGATCAAGCCCGCCTTAAAACCTACGCCCGCCTCCTTGGTGCCTCCTATATTCGGGTGACAGATAAGGGTAACAAGGTCGTTGCTGAATACGGTAAAGCAGCCGACTTAAAAGAAGTGGCTGATGACAAAAAAGAGGACTATGAGGAGTTTGTCAGTACTTTAGGGGATGCTTTAGAAGGTATGGGCGAGGAAGAATCCAAGGAATATCTTTCAATGGTTTTCTTAACGTCCGGAAATATTCTGCTTAATGAAAATCGGGATATAGGGGCAGACCTGGAAGAACTGGAGGGGGGATATAATCTTTATTATGAGTTTTCCAATAAACGGGCCATTGATTTGCGGGAAGACATCTATTCCTGGCGGGCAGTCATGGGCGAGATGCTCCTCCCGGATGATGCTTATTATATTGTTATATCGAAACTGGATGATACAATCCTGGTTCATCCGGAAGAGGAGATGGTCGGGAAGACGCTCAAGGATCTGGGATACAGTTCTAAAGAAGAACTCCTTGAAAATTATCAGGGTAAGTCGGATGACGGCATAAGCTTTAAAACAGAGATGGACCAGCTTTTTGCCAGTAATTCTTCGGATAAGTCATCTCATCTTCTGACCGAGATGTCTCCTGAGTATATGCTCAACTACAAACCTGCATCTGCCATGTATGAGGATGAATGGCTCTATGTGATCTGTGAGACTCCTTTGTCATCAGTCTTTAAAGATGGACTGCAGTCTCTTATGAATACGCAGAGATTCTTTCTGATTGGTTCTTTTCTTCTCTTTTGTTACATCTGGTTCCGCTTTAACGAAGAGATCCGAAATCGCAAAAAACATGTTGAGCCGGGTGAGTCCGGCAGATTCCTGATCTGGTCCTATGATCCTGTGTGGGCCGGTAATCTCATAAGAACTTTTTTTATCGTCCTGATTGTGACTACGGTGCTGACATTCCAGGCACAGCAGCTGGAGATCAGTTCCCATAAGATAAAACAGCAGAAGCTGGAAGAACAGCTGGAGGAAAAGATCAAGAAAAGAAATGAGTATTGCCGGAAGGAGATGACAGCCTGGTATAAGGAACGGTTTCTGGCTGAATCCCGCATGGTTTCCTATGTGGTCACCCGGGATAAGAAAATGCAATCCAGGGATACCCTGAAAGAGATTGCGGAGGCTTTGAACCTGAATGATGTCTATATTTTCTCACAGGACGGTGTAGTGGAGGTGACCAGCTCTACCTATGACCATATAAACCTGTACAGCAGACAGTATAAGAAGACCCCCATGTCCGAAACATTCCGGCCTCTTCTGGACGGTATGCC
>CADBNQ010000102.1 GCA_902796045.1 uncultured Lachnospiraceae bacterium
CTTTACTGTCTGCAAGATCATAAAATGACTGCCAGGCCGGATCCTTTCGTCCGGCGTCAGGCAACCAGAGATTCTTTATGGAAAAGCCGGCATCCATCAGTTCCGGGATGCCGGAATAGTGGTCACTGTCCATGTGGGACACCAGGACATAATCGAGCTGCCTGACCCCGTAATATTTCAGGGCAGGAAGGATGACATACTGCCCTGCCTTATCCCTTGAACTGCTTCCGCCGTCGATCAGAAGTGCTTTCCGGTCGGGAGTCCTGATCAGAAGGCAGTCTCCCTGGCCCACATCCAGCATATCTATGGTCAAAAAGGACCTGCCGGCAAGCAGACTGACTGATCCCTGCCGGTCTGCCAGACAAAAGAGACCGGCCGACAGGATGACTGTCGTCACGAGAAGGATGTCCGGATGAATATATAGAAGGATAAGGACTGCCTCACCCAGATAGATCAGAAGCATCTGCCAGACCGCCGGGCATCCTGTGATAACAGGTCTGATCTGAAGAGCCGCTGTCACAAGAAACAGACGGCCAAAGAGATCAAGCAGAAGTCTGGCCGGAAGGAGTACAGCAGCAGCTGCCTTAACCGACAGAAGGCCTGCCAGTCCCCCGCAGACCCCGGAAACCATCAGAGGCATCATGCAGGGAAGTAAGAGAAGGTTCAGGAGGATGCCGGCCGGTGCCCACTCATAAAAGGAATGCATCAGGACCGGGGCAGTGACTGCGCTGATCACGATCCCGGACAGGAGCGCTTCTCTGATCTTCTCAGTCCGTCTTCGATCAGCCCTGGACCCGTGTACTGCCGGTCCTGGAATTCCCTTCTTCTCTTTGATCCATGGCAGGACGAGTCCTATAGCCAGCACAGCAGCATAGGAAACCTGAAATCCACCGTCAAGAATCCTGACAGGGTAGGAAGCCAGAAGCAGGATGCCAGACAGGCTCATGGCACTGATGATATCATAGGTCTGGCCTGCTGCCTGGGCCAGCAGGTACACCAGGTACATGATGACAGCCCTGGTCACCGCGCTGGCAAAACCGGTCATACATCCGTAAAATAGAAGGATGCAGCCCCCTGAAAGGCAGGAAAGGGGATAGCCGGCGCCCTTTTTCTTCATCAGCCTAAACAGTGCTCCGCCGATGATGGAGACATGAAGGCCGGAGACTGCAAGCAGATGTGCGGCTCCATTGTCCGAGTAGATCTTCTTAAGCTGCGGGTCAAGACCGGTCCTGTCACCCAGAACCATGGCATCAAGCAGCAAGGCGGTCTCAGCCGGCACAGCTTCATGATAGACCCTGCTGATCTTCTGCCGGAAGGTCCAGGCAGCAGCCCTGAATGAGAATGCAGGCCTGCCAAGCAGGCGGCACCGGCTTCCTGTCATCATGAGCCTGATTCCCTGCCCCAGATACCAGGTCCCTGTATCGAACTCTCCCGGGTTGGTGGGAGCCGGAAGGGCTTTGCATATGCCTCTGATCTCGACCCGGTCTCCGGGCAGGATCTGCTCTTTTGGCGCCGGATGATCATCATAAAAAGAAACCGACATCTTCGCGGAGGGGATCATCCTCTCCTCCGTCCGGATTCTGACACCGGCCCTCTTTTGATAGAAAGACAGGTGGTCAAGTATGACTGCCTTTTTTTCAAGAGAAACCACTCTGCCGCGGGCAAGAAGCCCATCGCTATGAAGGACAAGCTTCTCTGCGGTCTGGTCAGGACCTGTGTCCATGTAGAATAATAGTCCTCCCGCAAAGGCGGAAAAAGAAATAAGGAAGGAGAATAAAACAAAATGGCCCCATTTATTCAGGGGGCTGAAAGAAAGAATCACAGCCGCCGGTATAAATAAAGCCAGAATGATAAGCCCTCCCCGGCCTGCCAGGCAGACGAAAGCCTCTCCAAGCACAAGCCCTGTCAATATCAAAAACAAAGGCCTGCTCATATCGTCTCCCGTTCATTCAAGACTCCCTCGGGAGTCTTATCACATCTGATCAATAGGGGTTAGTCGGGTTTTCGTTCACTTATTCTTTTGTTTTTTCTTCTTTAAGGGTTCAGAAAGCGAGTAATCACAGGACATAGGCTGGTCAAAGCCTTCGATGTCATTGAGTGCTTTCATGGGTTTGCCATCGACGGTGAACTGCACCTGGGATACGATCCCTCTGTTTACAAGAGTATTGACCATGGCGTAAAGCTTGATCCTGTCTTCGACATCGGGCATGATCTCTTCAATCTTGCTGCTCAGATCCACATAGCATATATTGTTGTATACCTGTGTACGGTTGATGACCAGATCTCTGGGCAGGGGATTTCTTGTGCCCTCAGGACCGCTTTGATGGATCAGCTCATTGAGCATGCCGGTCTCAAGGGGCATATTGTCAGAGACTCTGACCTCCCTCTCTACAGGAACAAGTCTGTTACCGTCATCATTGGCATAATAAAGAGTGACTTTATCAGACTGTTCGTAAAGGGCATCTCTGTCCAGTATAAATGAGTCCTCGGCCATATGGCCGATGGATGTGTCATCAGAACCGATCAGACTGTTTCCTTCTACTGTAAAGACTACCGCATCGATATCCTCAAGCTGAAGCAGCGTCTTGCAGATGGAAGCGCGGAGCAGTATCTCCTGGTCCCTGGCCAGCTTTTTAAAGCTGGATTCGAAATCGATGCTCAAAGTTCCTTTTTTTAAACTGACAGAATCGATCAGGATGTCGTCAGGGATAGAAGGATGGCAGATGTCCTCCTGATCCTCCGGAACAGTCTGAAGTCTTTTAAGTATTTCCTCTGCCGTATCCTCTGTATCTTCAGTGTCCTCCAGTTCAGCGGGAAGCTTCTTCAGACCGTTCTCGTTCTTATTGAGATAATACAGGACAAAAGCATCCTCTTTCTGCTTCGCCTCTTTGCGTGATGCCCGGGCCTTTTCGCTACTCCCGGCAAGCATGAAGAGAGGAAGCAAAAACAGAAGTAAATAAGATAAAAACAATTTCGGAACACTACTCATACTTCACTCCTTGCTCCCGGATAATTCAGCGGGATCCGCACGATAAAGGTTGACCCCTCCCCAACCTTGCTGTGAAGACGGATGGAACCCTTGTGAAGCAGGATGACGCTTCTGGTGATCGCAAGACCGAGACCGGTCCCGCCTGTCTCTCTGGAACGAGCCTTATCGACCCGGTAAAAGCGCTCGAAGATCTGGTCCTGACAGTCCTCAGGGATTCCGACGCCGGTGTCTCTCACCCTGATATAGAAAAACTTGTGATCAGCGTTGAGAGAGACATCCACTCTTCCGCCATCCTTATTATACTTTACGGCATTCTCAATAAGGTTGGTGCAGGCAAGGGAAAACTTTCCTTCGTCAATCTCTGCTGTCACCTGACGCATGGTCTCAAGGTGGAGCTCTATATTGCGCTTTTCAGCAATGGGGGAGATCCTCTTCAGTATCATCTCCAGAAGCTCATTGATATTCACCGTGGTGATATTAAGGTCAGCCTGGCTCTTATCCATCTTGACAAGATCCAAAAGGTCAGTGATGATCCTGTCTTCCCTGTCAATCTCATGGACGATATCGTTCATGAACTCCGCATAGAGCTCTGCCGGGACATTGTCCTGAAGAAGGAGTGAATCTGCCAGGATCTTCATGGAGGTGATGGGTGTCTTCAACTCATGGGAGACGTTCGACACAAACTGCTGTCTGGAATTCTCCAGTTCTCTGTATCTCTTTACTATACTGTTAAAGATGACAGAGAGTGTATAAAACTCTCTGAAACCTGTCTCTGTGAGGCCAGCCTCCTGATGGCCCGCATCTATCTCGACGAGTTCTCGTCTCATACGATGAAAACTCCGGCTGACGCCCAGACAGATCAGGGATGTAAATACCAGGGAAATCAGGAAACAGATGCCTAAAAGACTGCTCCGCTGAGACTGAAGATAGGCGGCAAGGCGGAGGTTATCCTCAATGGAGGCAACGGCGATGATCGCGGCGGAGACCTCGCTGGCCCCATGTTCTCTGACCGTGGTGATCACCTGGATATAGGAATCGCCGATCATCCTGTAATTGACAGACTGTCCTTTCAGAGTGCGGAGCATCTCCTTTGACATGTAGAAACGTCCGCAATGCTCATCGTAAGTGTCTGCCAGCACCCTGAAATCCCGGTCTATGATAAAAACCCGACCATCAAGCTCTACCGCGAACTGTTTCAGCTCGTCCACTTTCTGGTCGGATATATCTGCAGAATTTATCATGCTGTAGGGCCTGAGTCCGTTGTTTACAATCTGGTTGGCGAGGATGGAACACTTGTTCTCAACGAAAGTCACTCTCTGTTCCAGTGCCCTCCTCACATA
>CADBNQ010000103.1 GCA_902796045.1 uncultured Lachnospiraceae bacterium
GCAGCTGCCTATTGAGTGTCCTGTGCTCTCGACCCAGATGTCCATCGGCAAGCTTTATTATTACCAGAAGAAGAAAGAACTGCTGCTGAATGAGAAACTGAAACTGGAGAATGATGTACTGTCAGAAGAAGTGATGCATTTTCTTAAGAAACTGTGAGGAAGGACGTTGTCAGGATGGACAAGCAGCAATTAAACTATGAATTCATATCGATCATTAGTGAAAGCCATCCCGGTCTGACTTTTGAAGAGTACAGGGACAGCTGTGTTTTTCTGCTGTTCTATCATTATCTGTGCCTTAAGTATGATGATGACCTGGAAGACCAGTACAAGCTGAGCGCGATGGTTCGGATGGCGGTCAGAGGTAAGCTGCAGATGCCCTCTTTCTTAAGATTCATCGATCAGGCTTCATCTTTTATCCATATGGCCGGCTGCGAAGTCCTGCTTACTGATCTCTCATTTTATCAGAGGCTCCTTAAAGTACATCAGATTGAGAAACAGAAGAGCTATGCCCGGTTTTTCAGAAAGCTGATTAAGAAAATTGATGCCTGGGATTGTGATGATTACATGGTGTCTCTGTACGGAGACCTGTTTGAGAAGCTCCTGGCTGAGTTTGCCCGGGCCAGGAAGGAATCCTTTGTATCCAGGGAGATGGTCAGACTTTATAAGATGATGTTTGAACATGCGGAGACAGAGATCCGGCGGGCTTTTCTGCCTGATTTCAAGTATGGCGTCTTATTGAAGCCTATGCTGTCCGGGCAGGATGACCCTGAGATATTCGGATATGATGACACAGAGACCTATGGCGAGATATTGAGAATTCTCTGTTATATGAAAGGTATACCGAAAAAATCTATCCATCTCTATGATAAGACCAGGTGGATGGAGGAGGCGGATTTTCAGGAGTATTTTGATGCGGTCAGCATTTTTGCGCCTGAAGGCGTGGAGTCGGGCCAGTATATTTCCAGTGTTCCCCAGTGGCATCCCGTCCATCAGTTCATGAATTCAGGGACCAAGGGAGAACTGCCCATGATCCTGTCTGCCCTTCCCCTGCTCTCGGAGAATGGTGTGATGGCAGTGGTCATTCCCAGTGCCCTCCTCTACAGAGAGGGGAAAGAGGCACAGATCCGGCGATATCTTGTCGAGGAGGCCGGATGTCTTGAAGCGATCATGATGCTCCCTGATCATATATTCCATTCTACAGGGCAGAATGAAGTCCTGCTCTTCCTGCAGAAGAACAGGGAACACAGTGACATCATGTTTTTTGACTGTTCCGAGATGGATGACCTGGATGAAGAAAAGCTGGATCTGATCAGCCGGTCCTGGAAGGAACGGGAGAACGTCTCGGGGTTCTGCGCAGCTGTTGAAGTCGATCTGATCAGAAAGAATGATTACAATCTGAACCTGCCCAGGTATATCACAAAGTTGATGAAGCTGACGGAAGTTGATCTCAAGGCCAAGCTGGACAGGATTGCTGAAATAGACAGAGAACTGATAGACATAGAACATAAGATCTCCATGTACCGGAGAGATCTGGAATTAAACTGACAAGATGACAGCGAGTCTTGAATGATATAAGATAGAAGGAAGCAATTATGGCGGAAAGTAAGACTAAAAAGAGGCAGGCTGGCTCAGAAGGCGGCGGAGGTGGAAGGCGAAGAAAGAAAACCTCCGGACAGACCAGAAGCACCGCTAAGAACACAGGGACAAAGGCCAAGGCCGCTCCTGACAAGCCCCAGGATAAAGGGATACCCATGTCCAATGAGATCCAGCTGATTGTGGCAATCGGCATCATGATCATCTTGATGCTGAGCAATTTCGGCTTGTGCGGGTATATGGGAAAAGCCTTATCCAGTTTCTTTTTCGGGGTATTCGGCTGTGTCCAGTACATTATGCCGGCTGCCTTTTGCCTGGGTGTATTTTTATTAATAGCGAATGATTACAGTACCCTCTCCATAAAGAAGTGTTCTGCGGGCTTTGCTGCCCTTATCCTGATCAGTGCTTTTGCCCAGGTGATCTATCAGGACAGCTCGGTGAGAGGATCAGAACTTTTCTCTCTGGCAGTGGAAGATCACCGGACTGGAGGCGTGCTGGGAGGCGGGATCGGCCTGATCCTTAAGAATGGGTTCGGGACAGCAGGAGCCCTGGTCATCCTTTCCTGCATGATGCTCCTGGCTCTGATTATGCTGACCCAGAGATCCTTTGTCGGCTTTTTCCAGACGAACGTAAGCCGGGGAAGCAGGCTGATGGGTGAGGCCAGACAGAATCACACCCTCACCAGACAGCAGCACATGGAGGAAAGAGACAGGTGGCAGGCAGAGCAGGACCGTGCCGGTGCCAGAAAGAGGATGCCCCTTTCTCCGGATCATCTCGACCGTGTCAGACAGGTGGAGGAAAAGCTTAAGCAGATTCAGGAGTCCAGGAGCAGGAAACAGAAGACGAGTGCCCAGGCAGCCAGAGAGAGGCTGATGAACGAACCTGATCTGCACAGGGATGTCCCGGTCTTTACTTCCTCAGAGCAGATAAAGAGCAAGGATGAGATGACAGAGCTTCATCCCACCATCTATCCTGTCACTGCAGAAGATAACAGGACAAAACCTTTTGAAGGGGAGCTGGATTTCACTGCTTTCTCTTTCAACAGCGGCAAATCGCCTGAAGAATTTGTGGAGGATATCAGCCGGAACTCAAAGGATCTTAAGATGTATCTTGATTCTCTGGAAGTATATGTGCCCCCTTATCGAACAAAAGGCGGGGCTGTACTTTCAGAGCTGACAGTCGGCGGCGGGTCTTATGTTCAGGAAACTGCTGCATCTCCCGAGCCGGAAATACACATTCCGGAGCCCAGACAGCCGTCTCCGGAGCCGGAACACCATATTCCGGAGCCTGAACAGCCGTCTCCGGAACCGAAAATACACATCTCCGGACTGGAATCATCAGTTTCTGAACAGGATGAGCCCATAACCGGGCCGGAACCAGCATTACCGGAGCCGGATAAAGGAACTTCCGGGCAGAGCTCTTCAGGGAAAGCCCCGGCTTCCGGGTCCGGCAGGAAGGCAGATGCCGAGTCCATCAAGATCAACCGTGCTCCTGCCCCGGCCCCCGTCAGAGAGAGAAAAGCTGCAAAGGGTGATGACTATGTCTTCCCGCCCATGAATCTCCTGACCAGTGAGGAACATAGCTTCTCAGCGGCCTATGATCAGGAACTCAAGGAAACGGCCCTGAAGCTTCAGACTACACTGGAAAGCTTTGGCGTGCGCGTGACCATCACTGATATCAGCTGCGGGCCGGCGGTAACCAGATATGAGATGTTCCCGGAGCAGGGGACCAAGGTAAGCAAGATCGTATCCCTGACAGATGATATTAAGCTGAACCTGGCTGCGGCAGATATCCGTATAGAAGCACCGATTCCGGGGAAGGCTGCCGTCGGCATAGAGGTTCCTAACAAGGAGACCATGACGGTTCATCTGCGGGATCTGATCGATAACCGGCTGTTCCGCAATTTTAAATCAAAGCTTGCATTTGCCGTGGGTAAGGATATCGGCGGCAAGATTGTGGTGACAGACCTGGCCAAGATGCCGCACCTTCTTATAGCCGGGGCCACAGGTTCCGGTAAATCCGTCTGTATCAACACGCTCATCCTGAGTCTTTTGTACAAGGCAAGACCTGAGGAGGTCAAGCTGATCATGATCGATCCCAAGATGGTAGAGCTGAGCGTCTACAACGGCATTCCTCACCTGCTCATTCCGGTCGTGACAGATCCGAAAAAAGCCTCAGGAGCCCTCAACTGGGCTGTGGCTGAGATGACAGACCGTTATAAAAAGTTTGCGGAGTCCAATGTCCGGAATATTGAAGGCTACAACAAGAAGGTGGAGAGTCTTACTGCACCGGGTGAACCCGGAGAGGGCAAGCTGGAGAAAATGCCTCAGATCGTCATCATCATTGATGAGCTTGCTGATCTTATGATGGTGGCTCCCGGAGAGGTGGAGGATGCGATCGTGAGATTGTCCCAGCTGGCCAGAGCCGCCGGCATCCATCTTGTGATTGCCACACAGCGTCCGTCCGTCAATGTCATCACCGGTCTTATTAAGGCGAATGTTCCTTCCCGGATTGCCTTTTCTGTTTCCTCGGGTGTAGACAGCCGGACGATCATAGATATGAATGGTGCAGAAAAACTGCTTGGCAAAGGAGACATGCTATTCTATCCTTCCGGATATCAGAAGCCTGTGCGGGTACAGGGTGCCCTGGTAGGCGATGCGGAAGTCGCCAGTGTAGTAGAGTTTATCAAGCAGAACGAAGAGGTTGTCTACGATGATCAGGTATCTGAGAGTATTGTAAACAGCACTTCAGCAAACAGTTCTGTTCAGGACCGGGATGAATACTTTGAGGCAGCGGCCCGTTTTATCCTGGAGAAAGATAAAGCCACCATCGGTATGCTGCAAAGGATGTTCAAGATCGGTTTCAACCGGGCCGCAAGGATCATGGATCAGCTGGCAGATGCCGGCATCGTAGGACCGGAAGAGGGGACAAAACCCAGACAGATCCTCATGAGCCAGGAACAGCTTGATCAGTACCTGGAAGAATACTAAGAACAGGAGTTGACAAAGATGGACCATATCATTGATGGAAAGAAGATATCACAGGATATCAAAGATGAACTCAGAGATAAGGTATCAGAATTGAAAAAAAAGGGGATCCATCCCTGCCTGGCTGTCATACAGGTGGGCAATGACCCTGCTTCTGCTGTGTACGTCGGCAATAAAAAGAAGGCCTGTGCCTACACAGGGATAGAATCAAGGGCCTATGAACTCCCCGAGGAGACCAGCCAGGAAGAGCTTCTGGAGCTGATCCGCCGTCTGAATCAGGACAATACCGTGCATGGCATTCTTGTGCAGCTGCCGGTCCCGGATCACATGGATGAGAGAGAGATCATCCATACCATCTCCCCGGCCAAAGATGTCGACGGGTTCCATCCGCAGAATGTCGGCTCCCTGTCTTTAGGAGAGGAAGGATTTGTCTCCTGTACACCTGCGGGGATCATCCAGCTCCTCAGGCGGTCAGGGGTCGAGATTGACGGAAAGCACTGCGTGGTAGTGGGCAGATCAAATATCGTTGGTAAACCTATGGCCATGCTCCTGCTCAGGGAAAACGGCACGGTGACGGTCTGCCATTCCCATACCAGAAACCTGAAGGAGATCTGCAGACAGGCAGATATCCTGGTGGCAGCAGTTGGGAAGCCCCGCTTCTTTAACGCTGATTATATTAAAGAAGGTGCAGTGGTGATCGATGTCGGCATCCACAGACTGGAGAACAGAAAGCTCTGCGGGGATGTAGATTTTGAGAATGTGGAAAAAGTCGCAGGAGCCATAACCCCTGTTCCTGGAGGAGTCGGTCCCATGACCATCGCCATGCTTATGAACAATTGTGTCGAATCGGCAGTCAGGATGTGCTCATGATGAAAAATGTTCTGTTTATATCACTGGGATGTGATAAGAATCTGGTGGACAGTGAGAAGATGCTGGGTCTCCTTGCTGACAGAGGATACAGGCTTGTAGAAGAGGAAGAGAATGCGGATGCCATCGTCATCAACACCTGCTGTTTCATCCATGACGCCAAAGAAGAAAGTATCGAGACGATCATCGAGATGGCTGAATGGAAGAAAAAAGGAAGGCTGAAGGCCCTGGTGGCTGCCGGCTGCCTGGCGCAGAGATATCATGATGAGATCGCTGTTGAGATTCCGGAGCTTGACGCCGTCATAGGGACAACAGGCTATACGGAAATCGTAAAAGTACTTGACAAACTTCTGGATAAGAAGGATACTGGGATGGAAAGGAATTCTCCCTCCGGCAGGACGCCGGACCGGACAGAGCAGGAGAGCCATCCGGTCATATGCTGTCCTTCCATTGACATGCTGCCTGTTTCGCTCAGTGATAAAAGAGTGGTGACCACCGGAGGATATACTGCTTATCTGAAGATTGCGGAAGGCTGCAATAAGTTCTGTACATACTGTATCATTCCCTATGTCAGGGGTCATTACCGAAGCTTTCCCATGGAGGACCTTCTGGATGAAGCCCGAAGACTGGCACAGTCCGGTGTGCGTGAGCTGATTCTGGTGGCCCAGGAGACTACAGTGTACGGTATTGATCTCTGCGGCAGGAAGATGCTTCCCGAGCTGCTTGTCAGCCTGTGTCAGATCGAAGGCCTTCAGTGGATCCGTCTGCTCTATTGTTACCCGGAAGAGATTACAGATGAGCTGATCAGGGTTATCCGGGATGAGCCCAAGATCTGTCATTACCTGGATATGCCTATGCAGCACAGTGAGGACCGGATCCTCACAGCCATGGGCAGGAAGACCAGCCGGGCAGAGCTGACAGAGCTGATTGAGAAACTGAGGAGAGAGATTCCGGACATTGTTCTGAGAACTACCCTGATCACCGGTTTTCCGGGGGAAACTGACCAGGAGGCTGAAGCCCTGCTTGATTTTGTGGGCAGAACCAGGTTTGACAGGCTGGGTGTTTTCACCTACTCAGCTGAGGAAGGAACCAAAGCAGCCAGCATGCCTGACCAGATTCCGGAACAGGTAAAGACAGAACGAAGAGATAAGATTATGGCACTTCAACAGGAGATCTCCACCTGTAAGAATGCTGAAAAGACCGGGAAGGTCCTGGATGTGCTTATAGAAGGTTATCTCTATGAAGATGACATATATGTGGGGAGGACCTATATGGACGCCCCCAAAGTAGACGGCAGTGTTTTTGTTCATGCCCAGGAGGAACTGATTTCCGGGGATATAGTCCCTGTCAGGATTACCGGTTCCGGTGCATATGATTTGTTAGGAGATGTGATTTATGAAGATGAATTTACCCAATAAGCTGACGATACTCAGAGTGGTCCTGATCCCATTCTTTGTGTTTTTCCTTCAGGTGCCTGATACTATCATTCCTCATAGTACTGCCAAATGGATCGCACTGGTGGTTTTCTGTATTGCCAGTCTGACAGACATGGCTGACGGCAAGATTGCCAGAAAATACGGCCTGGTTACTAATTTCGGGAAGTTCATGGATCCTCTTGCGGATAAGATCCTGGTCTCCTCGGCTTTCATCTGCCTGGTTGTAACAAGACAGGATGTTCTGCCGGCCTGGATCGTTATCGTGATCATTGCCAGAGAGTTCATCATCAGCGGATTCCGTCTGATTGCCAGTGATAACGGTGTCGTCATTGCCGCAAGCTACTGGGGAAAGTTTAAAACCACTTTCCAGATGTTTGCCATCATTGCCATGATTGCTGATTTCGGCACACCGGTGGCGCATATTATTGAGATCATCCTTGTCTATATAGCTTTGATCCTGACTCTGATCTCATTAATTGATTATATTGTCAAGAATATAAATGTTTTAAAAGAAGGGGAGGCATAAATCCATATGAGTTCCGGAAGAAGAATTGTGGAGATACCAATTGAGAAGAAGATTGAACGCATTCTGGCAGCCCGGAATTTAACAGTGACTACAGCAGAGTCCTGTACAGGGGGGCTGGTAGCCGCAACTTTGGTCAATGCTGATGGTATCTCCAAGGTATTTAAAGAGGGTTATATTACCTATTCCGATGAGGCCAAGCACAAACTTCTGGGAGTCAGTCAGGATACCCTGTCCCGATTTGGGGCCGTTTCCAGAGAGACAGCTGTCCAGATGGCCGAAGGTGCTGCCAGAGCAGCAGGAGCTGATGTAGCCATATCTGTCACTGGTATAGCAGGTCCGGACGGAGGAACGGAAGAGAAGCCGGCAGGTCTTGTATATATAGGATGCACGATGAATGGAAAGACCATCGTCAAACGCTGCTTTTTTGGAGGAGACCGCAACAGTGTCCGCTACAATTCAATGAGGGAGGCATTGCAGATCCTCTATTGCCGAATACTCCAAGAATAATGATCAGTCCCGCGGGCTTAGAAGCCGGCGGGATTTTTTTCTTTATATTCTGTTCCAACACTTGAAAAAACATGGGATATCTGATATAGTAATTCTATAACAGATGGATAAAGGCAGGTGGGATTATGTTAATAGAGATAGATTTTAACAGCCCTGAGGCAATCTACATTCAGCTTCGGAATCAGATCGTGATGGCTATAGCCCGGGAGCGGCTGCATGACGGGGATTCACTTCCTTCTGTCAGAAGTCTGGCCGGGACGATCGGTGTCAATATGCACACCGTCAACAAGGCTTATGCCATGCTCCGCGAGGAGGGTTATCTTAAGCTGGACAGGAGAAAAGGGGCGGTAGTCTCCGTTGAGACAGCCGGCAAGGATAAGGAACTCGACAAGATCAACGACTATATGCAGATGATTGTGGCCCAGGCGATCTGTAAAGAGATCAGCAGGGAGGAGATTACCCGTATGGTGGATGAGATGTACGAGGAATTCAGGTTACTTTAAAAGATTGGAGAACAGACAGATATGCTGAGAAACTATAATAACTATGCTGCCGGGGCCCTGAAGAGGGCTGAGGAGGATGCAGCTGCCTGTCACCAGAAGTATATAGGGACAGAACATATTCTGCTGGGACTGCTGTCCCAGGAAGAGTCTCTGGCAGGCAGAATCCTTCAGGAAAATGGGCTGACCTACCAGACATTTCTGGATGCAGTGCTCGGACAGTCTGCTGCTTTGGGAGACATGGAGAAGGTATCCTTCAAGGGATACAGTCCCAAGGCAGAGAGAATCCTTATGGAGAGTGAGAATGAGGCAGCCCGCTTTGAGTCCGATACTATCGGAACAGAGCACATCCTGCTCTCCATCCTGGCAGAGAAAGACTGCATTGCTTCCAGGCTCCTGAAGGGGCTGAGCATTAACACCAAGAAGATATATGTGGATATTCTGGTCACCCTGGGCATGGATCCTGGCATGGCCCAGAAGGAGTATGCCATGGCTGCCGGCCAGAAGCAGGCCGGGAACATGATGACCATGATCCAGGCCTACTGTGACGATCTCACTGAAAGGGCCAGAGAGGGCCGGCTGGATCCCATAGTCGGGAGGAAGGATGAGATTACCAGGATCATACAGATCCTGAGCCGCAGGACCAAGAACAGTCCGGTGCTGGTGGGAGAACCCGGCGTCGGAAAGACAGCGATTGTTGAGGGCCTGGCCCAGTGGATCATCCGGGGAGAGGTTCCTGAGATCATGGCAGAAAAAAGGATCATGACGCTTGATTTGCCGGGGCTGGTAGCAGGCTCGAAGTATCGTGGTGAGTTTGAGGAAAGGATCAAACGGCTGCTTGATGAGGTGATGATGCGGGGCGATATCCTTCTTTTTGTGGACGAGATCCATACCATGATCGGTGCAGGAGGAGCAGAAGGGTCGATTGACGCATCCAATATCATCAAGCCCTTCCTGGCCAGAGGTCATGTACAGCTGATTGGTGCTACCACCAGGGAGGAGTATCGGAAATACATAGAAAAAGATGCCGCTTTTGAGCGTCGTTTTCAGCCTGTTGATGTTGAGGAACCTACGGTGGAAGAAACGGTAGAGATCCTGACCGGCCTCAAGGGACAGTTTGAGAATCACCATCAGGTGAAATACACAAAAGCAGCACTGGAAGCAGCTGCCCGCCTCTCCAGGAGGTACATCAGTGACCGCTATCTTCCGGATAAGGCCATCGATGTCATGGATGAGGCTGCTTCCAGGAAGAGGGTTCACATCTATACCATGCCTGAAGAGATCAGAATCCTCGAGGAAGACATAAAGAAATATGCAGGTAGAAGAGAAGAAGCACTTCTCGCAGGCAATATCAGAAAGGCCAGGCTTAACCACACCAGGCAGAAGAAAGCCGCCGCCCGAAGAGAAGAGCTGTGGTCTGCCTGGAATGAAAAAAAACAGGAACACAGGATGACTGTCACTGAGAATGATGTAGCTCAGGTCGTGGCAGACTGGACAAAGATTCCGGTGGCCCGCATCGGCCAGACAGAATCGCAGAAGCTGATCAGGCTTGAGGAGACTCTGAAGAAAAGAGTTGTAGGCCAGGATGAAGCCGTGTCCGTGGTGGCAAAAGCCATCAAGAGAGGCCGGGTTGGGATGAAGGATCCCAGACGTCCCATCGGCTCCTTTATGTTCCTCGGCCCCACCGGAGTGGGTAAGACAGAACTCTCCAAAGCTCTGGCAGAAGCCCTGTTTGGCGATGAGAGCGCCATGATCAGGGTTGATATGTCCGAGTATATGGAAAAACACAGTGTCTCCAAGATGATCGGCTCGCCTCCGGGATATGTGGGATACGATGACGGCGGACAGCTGAGTGAGCAGGTCAGGCGCCATCCCTATGCAGTCCTTCTGTTCGATGAGATTGAGAAGGCACACCCGGATGTATTCAACATCCTCCTGCAGGTCCTTGACGAGGGACAGATTACCGATTCCAACGGCAGAAAGGTTGATTTTAAGAATACGGTCATCATCATGACATCAAATGCCGGTGCCCAGCGGATCATTGCTCCAAAGAATCTGGGCTTTCAGGCAGCTTCTTCTGCCGTCCAGGATCATGACAGGATGCAGTCCAGGGTGATGGAGGAGGTCAGAAAGCTCTTTAAACCGGAGTTTCTGAACAGGATAGATGGTGTAATAGTCTTCCATACTCTGGATAAGGACCTCCAGAAGAAGATCGTTCATCTGCTGCTGAAGGAGATGACAGACCGGATCAGCACAGATCCCGGCTTTACACTGACAGTCTCCGATGATGTGGCAGACTATATACTGGAGAAAGGATACCAGCCTCAGTATGGTGCCAGACCTCTGCGAAGAACCATCCAGAATGAGCTGGAAGATTATCTTGCTGATGAGTACCTCAAAGGCAATATCAAGAAGGGTTCAAAGAAAAAGCTGATCATGAAGGACGGAGCGCCGGCCCTGTTGGAGGTCAGATGATCATCAGACGCAGATCACTTTTTCTATATCTTTTAGTGGAAACTTTTGCGGGTTTCCTGTATAATCAGATTATGGAGAAATAGCATATGCTTTCTCGAAAGACATGGGAGGATAAATCATGGCTAGTATTAAAGAACTGTTAACAGCAGCTGAGAACGGCACCTTAAGCTTTGGTGATTATGAGCTGGCATCTAAGACAAAGCTTTCTGACTTTCAGTTTGGTGGGGATACCTATAAGGTAAAGACGTTCAGAGAGATTACCCGGCTTGAGAAGAACGGGTGCGTGGCATATGAGTCAGTGCCGGGTTCTGCTGTCCACAACTACAAAGAGACAGACCGGCTGATCAGTTTTGAGGTGGAAGCACCGGATGATGTGCAGATCACCCTGGAAGTGGAGCCGGAGAAAGATTATAAGGTTCTGATTGATGATACCAATATCGGAAGGATCCGGGCAAGTCTGAGCGGCAAGATCAGCTTCGGCGTGGAGCTGGATCCCGGTGAGACAGCCAGGGTGCAGATCAACAAGCCTCTGTAACTGCAGACTATGATAAAAAGATAGAAAAGGTCCGTA
>CADBNQ010000104.1 GCA_902796045.1 uncultured Lachnospiraceae bacterium
AATTTATACAGTTTGAAGATTGTTTCCTTACCAGTCCTTGGATCAATACGCCCCGGGCGATCCTGAGCAAAAATCACAGGACTACCAAGCTTAATCCTTACAAGAATTGCTATAATCGCGTACAGCCAGCAAAATAGGATCATTACTAAGAGCGAAATAACAATATCGAGAAATCTTTTTATAAAGGCTTCATAAGGGCCTTTCGACTTATGCTTTTTCATCTGCGCTACCTTCTCCGTCAGAATTCTATTCCTTCTCTTGCAATAATCCCTTGGTCATATGGATGCTTTATCTTCTGCACATTTGATACATAATCCGCTTTCTCGATTAACCAGACAGGTGCATCGCGTCCGGTCAGCACAATTTCAGTTTCTTTATTCAAAACCTGTTCTATATCTTCCGAACTTACCAATCCAGCATTAAGAGCATGGATAACCTCGTCCAAAATGATGATCCCTGCATCTGATTCGCAGGCCATATTCATCATCTTATGATATTCTGCTGCTGTAGTTTCCAGCTGTTCTTGCGTCATTTGAAATGTAAAGCCGTAATTCACAGGAGGATGAACAACTGTAATTCCCGGAATATCCCGAAGAATTATGATCTCGCCCGAGCTGTCATCTTTAAGGAATTGCATGAATAATACTTTCCATCCATGACCGGCTGCCCTTACTGCAAGTCCTACAGATGCTGTAGTTTTTCCTTTTCCGTCACCTACAATCAGATGAATCATGTAATCACCGAATTCTTGAAATACTTATGCTTCATAATGTACTGAGCATCCTGCATATTGCTCACACAGCGGTTAATCCTATAATCTGTTGTCACGATGACATCATGGTCACAGAGAACAACACCGCCATTCGTCATCCGTGTTCCCCAGCCCTTTGCATGGACAAACTCATCCGAATCTGACCATAGTTCTGGTACTGGAAGCCATCCACCCACAAAAGCAAGATATAAACCTTCTGGACTATAAAGATCCGGTATGGTTTCCTCCATAGCCTTGATGATCCTGCGGCACGCAGTTTCAAGATCAACCTGCCTTTTGCGAATATCATCTGTCATCACATCAGGCGTCAACCCTTGCTTTTTCAGTCGTCTATATTCGCTCAGAGCGGTTTTTGTAATCTTAATGCTATCGTTGAGGATATCCGGTGTAGCCAGAAACAGTGCTTCCGAATAGCTGACAACATGGATAATTTCCGGGCTCATTTCATTCTTCGGGTCAATATCATCCATGAGAGCAGTAACAGTAGCCAGTTGAACCTTCGCAGTCTCAAGATTAGGCTTGAAATAGTCCAAGCCTGCACGAGTTTGAAGGACAACTCGGAAGCTGTCATCCTCTAGTTCTTTTACTATCTTCAAAAGGGTTCTGCCCTTTGCCAGATCTTGAATTCCCCACGTACTGCGAGGCGTGTTCAACATATTCTGAAGAACAAAAGTTTTTGTTCCGTACTTCTTTGCCGCTTTTGCTGCAAGGAAACCAGAAATGATATAGGTGATATCGTCTGCGCCTCGGAAAGCGAAATGATGAGGGACATTCGTCTCCACAGGTTTCCCCGTTGTTGAAATCCACCTTATCGTCTCAAGATGTTCTTTCAGATTGTCATACAGCGCATTCGGTCCCCGTCCATCTAACTCGTTGAACCACCAAAGGGATAGTGCATGCCAGGAGATGTTGATACTGCGCTCATATATCTCCGCCATCTTGGTTACATTTTTCGTTCCCGAATAAGTACGAACAAGCATAGGCCTTGCAGCTTGCCATATATCCACGTATTCAGCTTCTGAATTTACAGGCACTCCTCCGCCATTCGGCATTCCATCCCAATTCTCACCAAAATTCGACTGCGAAAGCTGCGAAGAACCTATTGACAATACATCAAGAAAACCAGCTTTCCCAAGTTCGTGACACCAATCCTGGTACTCCTTTAACATGGCTATCCGGCTCATATCATCAGAGTATGGGCCGGAATGCGCACGGATAATCGGCTGGAAGCCTCCCTTGAAATTATTATCAAGTCTCAGCTCCAATGTATCTTTCATGGTTCCAAATTCAGGATAGGGATTTCTTTCCGGGGCTTTCAGCCTACGATAATCTCCCGCTTTAATTATTCCTTTCCCAAACTTCTCAAGATCTTTATCATACTGACAGCCTTCTTTGATCGTTTTGGGAATATCTTCAAAGGGAACACCCATTACCAAAAGTGTTTCTTCTGCTGATTCTCCTCCACGGAAGATCCTGACCCTTCCTTCATATTCCTTATCAATTTTTTCGCAGGCAGGCGTCAGTCCAGCAAAGAAAATACTTTTAATTTTGGGGTGAGAACCACCATAATAACCTTTGGAAGTTAATAAATGCACCAGCCTTCCTGTTAACTCAACAGCTGTATCCGGATCAAGGCGATAAGAAAAACCAAGTCTCGAAATATGGAATTCGTCAATCCAGTCCAAGATAACCTGTTGGCTGCTCTCCGCCATTATCCTTTCCATCGCATACTCAACATTTTTAGGGGAAATGGCAACACGATATCCACAATCTCGAAGCAAGGCTGCCGCCGCATGCACTCCCATAGTGTGGGCATCTACAAGCGTCTTTATCATCCCATAAGTTTCATTTTTGCCAGCTGACATTTTTCATCACACTTTCAAAAGTATTGCCTTAATTGTTGGCTGGTAAATCGCCTGCCAATCTGCCGATAATCCTGATCCATTACTGAAGATGCCAGATTAATGATTGTCGTTATATTAGGTGTAGGAATATCGTATTCCGTTCCCATCGCCTCAACTGGCACAAGGCCATTTGGAACATCCTCAAATATATATCTGGTCTTTATTGTTGGAGGCGCATCTATCTCTCTATACGCTTCATTGTTTCTTATACATTCATATAGAGTATTCCCAGTGATACCATATGTCCTGATGAGCCAGTCCTTTACGGATTCAATCTCAAATCCACCTGCTTTAGCGACTGCCATTCTTTCCTGATCAATTTTTTCAAGAAAATGTGCAACGGATTTCGAGATTCCATCATAATAATACTTAAAATCTACCTTTTCGCTCTCAATCCATCCAATGTTCATCATCACTGGGGAACAGTGAAGGACCATTCCAACATTAGACAGCGATGTACGTCCAACGGAATCAACCACCTTAAAAAATGGCTTCAGACAATCTGGCATCAGCGACATAATATAATTAATATCGCTGCCCTGGATTGCCGCTATCTCAACATCATTCTTTAAAGCAAGGATGCTTGTACTATTCTTCCCATTTTTCCTGCAGGTGTATACTATGGTTTGGGTTTCCGCAATCTGAGGGAGTTCTTCAACTCCGCATCTTTTTAATTCTTCTGCAAAATCTATGGCCCCAAATGTACGTCCAGGATTCAGAACAATAACCATATTCTTATGGACACATGGAGCAAGTTCCCTGGCAACATCCTTATGAGCGCTGCTTGGAGTTGTAACCATTACAAAATCAGCAACTACATCAGCTATATTCGATGATGCCTTGGATATTTTCGCATCCCCGTTAACTGCCCCCGAACAATGAATAATTCCAGTATCAATCACTTCCTGAATATTACCGGGAGTGCGGTTCCAGAGATTTACCGTCAGGCCATTTAATGCTAAATGTGCTGACATGGATAACCCCTGATGTCCAGCCCCACAGACAAAGACTTTGTGCGTGGAATTTACAGTTTCTTTCAATTGCACACCCCTTTTTTGATCTGATTTTTTATCTTTCAATGCAAAGCAAAAACTATCTAAATATCTTTCCTGGTTTTCGTTCTGTCTTAGAACCCTCTACACTTCTAATTGCTGACGTTCTCCAATTCATTAAAAGAGGCTTTCAAACTCTACGTACTGATACCCATGAGCATCAGCCACATTTTTATTTGTGAGTTTCCCGAGATAGCAATTCACACCCTTAGCAATCGCTGGATTCTCACAGGCCTTTTCCAGTCCTTTATTAGCAATCTCAAGCCCATACCGCAGTGTAGCGTTCGTTAATGCGATGGTACTGGTACGCGGCACAGCACCGGGCATATTGCCCACACAATAGTGAACAACACCTTCTTCGATAAATACCGGGTCATCATGAGTGGTTACTCGGCTGCTTTCTCCACAGCCTCCTTGGTCAATGGCCACATCCACAAAGACCGCCCCGTCCTTCATTTCAGGAAGATATTTCCTCTTAAACAACTTAGGTGTGCTTCCTCCAGGAATCGATACAGACCCAATAACCAGATCAGCTTTAATCACAGCCTTCTCAATGTTTGAATCAGAACTGTATAGCGTTTGGATATGAGCGCCGAACATATTGTCAAGCTCTTCCAGCCTCTTCAGGTTCACATCCAGGATTGTAACATTCGCTCCCATACCCACGGCTATCTTGCAGGCATTCATACCTACAGTACCGCCACCCAAAATTACTACATTAGCCTTTGGCGTGCCGGGAACACCGGCGAGAAGAATGCCTTCACCACCGAATCGATTTTCTAAATACTACGCACCTTCCTGAATTGAAAGTCGCCCAGCAATCTGGGACATAGGAGCAAGGCAAGGAAGAGACTGATCCTTCTCCTGAATTGTTTCATAAGCGACAGCCTTCACTTTGCCCGTTAGCAGAGCATCCATCTGTTCTTTATCTGCGGCAAGATGGAGATAAGTGTAGAGAATCATTCCTTCATGAAAGAGTGGATATTCGCATTCCAAAGGCTCCTTAACCTTGACCATCATATCCGCCATGTGCCAAACATCGGATGCGTTATCAATCAGAGAAACCCCTGCATCTACATACTCGTTGTCCGTAAAGCCAGAGCCAACACCAGCTCCTTTTTCGATATACACATGATGACCAGCAGCTACGTAAGCTTTTACAATATCCGGAGTCAGTCCAACACGATACTCATTATTTTTGATTTCTTTCACGCATCCGATTTTCATGCCGCTTCTCCCTTTCCAGCCTTAAAAGGCCCGCCGATCCATCGACGACAACATCGCTATTCAAACCACTATTTCACATGTCCTGCATGGACCGATTCCAGTGCAATTCTCACCGTCACTATCGCTCAAAATTCCACCCAATTTGGCGCCTTCATACATATTATAGCATCACCAATCTGCAACCCCTATGCATATTCAGCAGCACCAATATGACCGCCTGATACATATTCAACGGATGCCGATTTCTCTATTTGCAAGCCTCATACATATTCAGCATATGTACATTTGACCGCCTGATTTACCTTCTGCCGACATCCCCAACTCTACAGAAAGCACCTGTGAATAATCTCAATAATCCTATCCTGCTGCTCCGGAGTCATCTTGTTGTCGGACGGGAGGCACAGTCCACGGCGGAATATATCTGCGCCGACATCAACACCAGAGCCAGCTATGTATGCGTTCGATCTTCCTCTACCATTGCCCTCCACAGTCACGAAAGGACTGGTCCTGTAGATGGGCTGCATATGCATGGGCTTCCAAATCGGGCGACCTTCAGCATTGAAGGCTGCAATGGCATCCAGAATCTCCTGTGGGTTGCTCTTACCGCTTTCACTCTTATACAGATAATCTTGTTCACCGCGCACCATTGGGGCCATAGCTTCTTCATCGATGATGCAGCAACTAAGCCAGAAGTTAGGAATCGACTTTTCCCTGTCCCAAGGATTCATCTTAACTGGCAGATCAGCCAGACCTTTTTCATACCTCTCCCATATTGCTCGTTTCTGATCCATATGCTCCTCGAGGTATGGGATCTGGCCCCGAATAATGCCCGCGATAATATTACTCATGCGGTAGTTATAACCGATCTCCTCGTGTTGATACCACGGTGCAGCTTCACGGCTTTGTGTGGACCACTTCCGAACTTTATCAGCATCATCTTGGTCATCTGTCAAAAACATTCCTCCCGCTGAACC
>CADBNQ010000105.1 GCA_902796045.1 uncultured Lachnospiraceae bacterium
AAGGACTGTGCCTCTGGTATCCAAGGTCTGCGGGATCCGCATGGTCCCCATTGCCACGGATATCATCACTTCCGAGCTGACAGGGAGGCCCTCTCCTGTGGCAGATCTCAGGGAGAGAGAGATTCCCTACTATGGCGTGAAGGAGGCCGTCTTCCCCTTCAATATGTTCCAGGAAGTGGATCCGGTACTGGGACCGGAGATGCGGTCTACCGGTGAGGTGCTGGGCATGGCCCCGACGACCGGTGAGGCCTTCTTCAAGGCAGAGGAAGGTGCCTCGGCCCTTCTGCCCACAGAAGGGACCGTGCTGATTTCTGTCAACGACAAGGATAAGCCTGAGGCGGCAGATGTTGCCAAGGACTTCTATGAGGCCGGCTTCTCCATCATGGCAACCGGCAGGACCTGTGATCTGATCAGGGAGGCAGGCATTCCTGCAAGAAAAGTCAGGAAGCTTTACGAGGGCCGTCCCAATATCCAGGACTTCATCACCAACGGAGATATCCAGGTGATTGTGAACTCCCCTGTCGGAAAGGCCAGCATCCATGACGACAGCTACTTAAGAAAGGCAGCCATCAAGAACAGGGTGCCATATATGACAACCATCGCAGCAGGCAAGGCGGCTGCAGAAGGGATCCGTCAGATCGTTAAGAAAGGAAGCTCTGACCTGTATTCGCTCCAGGAGTGGCATGCCAGGATCGGGACGAAGCAGCCGAAGAATGATGTGATGAAGGCGCTTCTTGAAAGGCGGAGCATCCGCAGCTTTACAGACAGGGAGATCTCAAAGGAGATCCTTTCAGACATCGTGGACGCAGGGCTCCACGCACCAAGCGGCAGGGGCTTAAAGACCTGGAAGTTTACGGTGGTCACGGACAGAAAGATCATCAGGAACCTGGCCGCTGCCATCAAGGAGGAGCTGGGCAGGGAGGCCTATGATATGTACGATCCCACGGTCCTGATCATCCCCTCCAATCTGCGGGACAGCAAGTACGGCATCGAGGACAATGCCTGTGCCCTGGAGAATATCTTCCTGGCAGCCTGGTCTTTCGGTGTGGGTTCTGTGTGGATCAACCAGATCCGGGATATCTGCGATGCTGAAAGCATCCGGCCCATTCTCGACAGCCTGCACATCCCGGCCGACCATGTGATCTACGGCATGGCAGCTCTGGGCTATCCGGATACTTCCGCCCCTGTCCATGAGTTTAAACGGATCGGTGATATAGAGTGGATTGAGTAACCTTATACACTGAACAAAAATGTACGGTATCCAGAACAAGAACTGTCTTTTTATACAGAGATTTTTGCGCTATAATGACCCTATGATGACAAAGAGTTTGCCCGGGAGGAACACAGTATGGTTTGTATCGGCATAATCGGCGCCATGGACAAGGAGATAGAGGCCCTGATCCATGAGATGAAGGATAAAGAAGAGAAGACGATGGCGGGGATGACTTTCCATCGGGGAACGCTGTGGGAAAGAGATGTCGTGGTTGTAAAGTGCGGCGTGTGCAAGGTGAATATGGCCGTCTGTACCCAGCTGATGATCGACCTTTATGAGGTGGATATGCTGATCAATACCGGCGTGGCCGGATCCCTCAGGCCCGAGATCAGGATAGGAGATATGGTGATTTCCTCTGACGCCATGCAGCATGATGTGGATTCCACGGGCAGCGGCTATAAGCCCGGTGAGATTCCTTTTATGGAGACATCTGTCTTTAAGGCAGATCCTGAGCTGGTCGCCATGGCCAGGGACGCCTGCCGGATCATTAACCCGGAGATAGGCTGCCATGTAGGCCGGGTCGTTACAGGGGATCAGTTTATCTGTGACAGTGCCCGAAAGGCAGATATCGTGAAGAAATTTGATGCCTGCTGCGTTGAGATGGAGGGAGGAGCCATGGCCCAGGTTGCCATGCTCAACAAGGTTCCCTTTGTGATCATCCGGGCCATCTCTGACCAGGCAGATGACAGTGCCTTTGTCTCCTATGAAGAGTTCGTAGACCAGGCAGTAGTCCATACCCTGAAGCTGCTTGCAGCCATGTTTATCAAGATGGGACAGTAGGTACAGCCGGGGGACGACAGTATGACCAGAACAGGAGGTAGAATAGATATGAGAGTTTCACCATCTGCATGTATCCAGCTTAAAGAAGGGACACACATCGCAAAGAGTGTTCTCATGCCTGGAGATCCTCTCCGGGCGAAGTACATAGCCGAGACCTACCTTGAGAATCCGGTTCTTTTTAATGATGTCCGGAACATGCTTGGCTATACAGGAACATTTCAGGGGAAGGAAGTATCGGTGATGGGGTCAGGTATGGGGATACCCTCTATGCTGATCTACGCCCATGAGCTTTACAATTTCTTCGGAGTGGAAACCATTATCCGTGTAGGCTCAGCAGGAGCTCTGCAGGACCAGGTGAATCTGAGAGATGTTGTGATTCCGGATTCGGCAGTCACCAACTCCTCCAGCGTGAAGAGCTACGGCCTGCTCGGCGTCAGCAAGCCCCGCGCGGACAAGCAGCTTCTGGCTGCGGCCAGGCTGACGGCTGAGGGGATCGGGGTCAAGGTGCATGTGGGTCCGGTGTTTACCACGGATTATTTCTACAATCCTGACCAGAAGGCCAGCCAGAAGGCCAGGAACAGGGGTCTTCTTGCTGTAGAGATGGAGACAGCAGGTCTTTACATGTGCGCAGAGGCCAACAAGAAGAAAGCCCTCTCCATCCTAAGCATATCGGACATTGTCAGGACAGGCGAGATGCTCTCTCCTGAGGAGATCCGGGAAGGCTTTAATGATATGATGAAGATCGCCCTGGTCACAGCGGTATGCAGTATGGAGTGACAGCCTGTGCTGATAAAGCAGATTATGTGTTTTTGAGAATAACAGAGAGATAATAGTAAGGGGGCTGTCCCGCAATACAGCCCTCCCCGGCAGGCAGGATTTCATTTTTGTATGGGATCCTGCCGATTTTATTTTGATCAGATGGGAGAAGACTCCCTCTTCTATAAGGAGAGTCTTGAATAAAAATGTTAAAAAATATTTAACTATACATATGGATTATCTATATGATAAAATATGATATCAGGGCCTGCGGCGCATCGCAGACGCCTTAGCGTGCAAAGCAATGCTCTGATTGAACATATAGTATTTTAGAATGTCTTTTTTTTTCAGAGCATCATTTGATTGAATCTGTCGTTTATGATCATGCATTTATAGAGGAGAAGAATCACATGAGGAAGAAGTTGAGAGGTCTTGCGGTACGCCTGGCCGCCATGGTCACCATGGCTTCGCTTATGACGTCTGTCCAGGTAGATGCTTCCGGAACGAAGAGGAAGCCGATTGCTGACGCCGTCAGCTATTACAAGGAGGACGGAGTCAACACCGGAATCAGGAGTATCACCCTGAATCCCTACACTTACTACAACATCAGCAGAGATCCGGAGCTGAATCCGCCTGTGAACGGGAAACAGAATCCCACCCTCGCATTGAAGAAATCTCTTCTTCTTAAGATTGCCCAGAAGGAGATTTTTCCCCGGTGGGGCCTTATTGCTGAGGGGATCTTCCGGGACCAGGCCAATCAGCTGGTAACCATAGAGGGAAGCGGGATGATGAAGTCTGACACCTCATCCAGCGAATCTTTTGACCGCCATTTTTCCTATGGAAAGAGCGGTGTCAATTCGAGCTACAGCAAGTATAAATGGGCCCTTGAAGACCTGGCAGACACGCTGGGCAGACCGGCCTCCAAGTCAGGAAAAAGTAACGCAGAGCAGACTGAGTTCAAGATCCTGAAAGGGAGCACCAACAATGATGAGGTGGTCTACTCAGGAATCTATCCCATTAATAACCTGAAGGAAGCCAGGACCCTTATGGGCAAGGGCCTGAGAGCCTGTGCCGATGATAACGACGTCTCAGTCAGTGATTTCCTTGGCGATAAAAAAGACAAAAGCGACAGCAAATATCGGCTGCCTGATCTGGATAATGATAAAACCGGGGCAGGATTCTGTAATGTTGTCACCTGTGTCAACAGAGCCGGAGATTCGTGGGATTATGATTATGTGACTTTCGGAATAGCAGCCTATGATTTTGATGTGACCCCTATTTCCGCGGACAAGCTAAAATACATTGAGGCTGCTCAGGGACTCACTATCGAGGAGGCTGCCAAAAAAGGCATGTCCGGCGTCTATTTTGACGACGGCGGCAGCACATCGACCAGGAGCTATTTAAAGAACAGCTCTTCTGTGGAGAACACCGTGACCACTTCTCTGGAGAACAACGAATCGGAAGAAGTGTCCATGACCACGGAGGAGACCTTTGAGTGGGGGATGGAGCAGGAGATCGGCGTCGACATCAACTTAGGCGGATACGGCACGAAGGGTGACGAGGCCTTTATGTTCCCCCAGGCCACCCTCCATATCCAGCAAAACTTTCATGAGACCTGGAGCACCATGAAAGGGAAAGGGGAGACAAAAGCCAAAAGCTACACCAGGAATATCAGCACGGAGACGGCTCTTCCTCCTCATACCGCTGCCGTAGTGAAGAGCAATATTCAGAAATCCGACGAGAAGGAAGACTTCCAGCAGCCGGTTGTCCTTAACTATAAGGTGGCGATCTTTGCCATGAGCGGGGATTATTACAACGGATCTATGGGTCTGGGCCGGATCGACCCCAACATCTATGATAAACAGTGGATGAGTGTGATCTTTGACGGATCAGATTCCTACGATCCGGGAGGGAATAATGCCCTGGCCAGCCTCTATACAAGGGCTGTGGAGGAAAAGAATGTTGACGGTTATGATGGCGTTCACGGAAGATACAGGAACTGGTGTGACAAGAAAGTCTGGAGAAGCAGCAACGATATCGGCTGGGATAATGTGGCCAGCAGCATCAGTACGGATAACCGGGTATCCCATATCATCAAGAGGCCTACCGATGCCGGAGAGAAGAGCACGCTGACAGACCTGGCCTCAGAGCTGCCCTTTGCGGAGATGGCTTCTGTATTCAACCGCAAAAGGGATATCATGAACACGGAGATTGAGAAGATCATCCCTCTCTATAACATTAAGCGGATTGATGCCGGCACCAGCCATTTTGACCTGGATCCCATGGCGAACTATCAGATGTATCTGGATTCGATCAAACTGAATGCTTCCGACGCTTCCGGTGTGGAGTTTTACGGATTTGATCCGGACTGGGGACATTGGGAACTTTCCGGATCAGATCAGAACGGAATAGAGCTGATCA
Source organism: uncultured Lachnospiraceae bacterium (assembly GCA_902796045.1). Lineage (GTDB taxonomy): Bacteria > Bacillota > Clostridia > Lachnospirales > Lachnospiraceae > Anaerobutyricum. The sequence continues at coordinate 5,231 of CADBNQ010000105.1, forward strand.
CAAATGAGAATTCCGGCAGCCAGTCAGTCAAGGTAGCTAGTTCAGCAGTAGGTAAAAAATACTATCTGAAGTGGAAATTTAACGAGGATGCCGAAATCTGCACCAATGAAGATCCGGAGGGGATGACGCCGGAGCAGCTGGCTGCTGTAGAGACTCCGACGGTAGAGATCAATGTCAAACAGAACGCTGATAATATCACAGATCTAAAGATCCCCCAGGAGTACCAGACCTACTCCAGTATCTACACCAAACCATTTAATATCAATCAGGTCGTCAGAGCGAAAGCTGTCGGCGCCAACAATACCAACTACTATGTCCCCGTTTTCTGGGAAGGCGGCAGCTTTATCAGTGAGAACGGAGACGTGAAGTTCCCCGCCCCCGGACAGTACAGCGTCAGAGCTTATGTGAAGAAGGGGAGCGGAACCAGGATATATTCAGATTACATCAACCTCACGGCCACCGCGCTCAGGGAAGTAAGGTTTGCCAGACCGGCAGATCTGGAAGAAGGGGATTTTAAGCTGACCAGGAAACATCCCTCCCGGTCTCTGGACTTAAATACCTTCATCAGTTACTATGATCAGACAGGAAAGCCCTGGAAAGGGGATACTCTGGAAGCGGACAGTCACCTGACCTTTACGGTAGATGACACTGAGAATGCCCAGATCAGTAACGGGATCCTGACAGTCTCCGCCCCGGGAGACTACGATGTGACCGCCTCCACCACCTTTGATTACGGCGGATCGCCGGTGATCATGAAGAAGACGCTCCACTTTACCTTCGTCCATGAAGACTGGCTGGAGACCATCGAGATGGAGAAGCCCTCCGTCAGCATCAGAGAGCTGCGGCTGGAGGAACCGGAAGACGAGGTTAAGATCAGCAACCTGAAAGGCCTTCTGCGCTATTACGACCAGAACAATAATGAATGGACAGGATCAAAACCGACAGTGAAGTTTACCATCACACCCGCTACGCAGCATGCGGAGATTCGGGGAGGAGATGCCTTCTATGCAGATGCCCCCGGCAACTATACCATCCAGCCGACCTGCAGCGGATATACGATCAATCCAGTGACTGTCGTAGTGACAGAGAATTCCAAACCTGTAGCTAAGGTTGTGGATCCGCCCAGACAGATCTTAAAGGGTAAGACGGATACTGCCACGGTGA
>CADBNQ010000106.1 GCA_902796045.1 uncultured Lachnospiraceae bacterium
ATCGGGGTGACAGGATTCGAACCTGCGGCCTCCTGGTCCCAAACCAGGCGCTCTAGCCAAGCTGAGCCACACCCCGTAAAGTCAACAAATAGGATTATAACCTAATGGTATGTAAATGTCAACTCTTTTTTAGCTTCCAAAGCCCCTCCCTGCAGGGAAGGGCTTTGGGTAAATCCGGTTTCGCAACCGGATATGAAAATCATAGACAGGCAGGATACCGGCCAAAGGCCCGGTGCTTCCTGATTATTCTTCCGGTGCTTCCTCAGCTGCTGCCTCTTCCTCTGCAGGAGCCTCCGGTGCTTCCTCAGCTGCTTCTTCCTTTACAGGATCTTCTTCGTAATCATCAAAGAAGTCATCATCAAAATCATCATCGAAGTCATCGTCCAGATAGTCAGGGGAAACCAGCTTATAGACTGCAAATGCAATCGCTGCTACTGCTGCTACTGCTCCGATGATGGCAAGCACCCATAATACCTTCTTGGACTCTTCGCTATGTCTGCGTTCAAGCAGGCTTCCGATCTTGGCTGCACCAATCAGTTCTTCCATATTCTTCATGTTGTGATCCTCCTTTATGAAAACTGTACTACCTTGAAACCCGGTGTCCCTGATATAGCGGGCATATCATTCCGGGTATTCTGTTAACAGTATACCACGCATTCGGTGATTTTACCATTCTAAAATTCTTTTTTGTTCACTACTTTTTATACAGTGCAGATCTGTCGGATCAGACCTTCTTCAGCTTGGCAAAAGATGCGAACATCTTTTTGCGGCCAACCCTGTCAAAATCCACTGCTACTTCATAGTCCTTGCCGCTGCGACTGATCTCCAAAACTACGCCCCGGCCGAACTTGATATGCTTTACGGTATCTCCTACACCATACTCCAGCCTGTCGAGAGGCTTTACCCGGTAATCATCCAGCTTATAGGGCTTAATCCCGGACATCTCCGCTTTTCTGCGCCGGTTTCCTGTTCCGGAGTAGTAGCCGTTCCTCTCTGCCCGTTCCAGTTCTGAACGGGCTGATTTCCTGTCAAGGCCTACATCGATATAGTTCTCAGGAATCTCGTCGATAAAACGGGAAGGAGGGTTATACTGGGCCTGTCCCCTGGTCATTCTCCTTCTGGCAGAGCTCAGGAAGAGGCGCTCTTTTGCCCTGGTAATCCCCACATAGCAAAGCCTTCTTTCCTCCTCGATCTCTGTCGGATCTCCGGAAACCATGGCGGCATACCCGGGGAAGACACCCTCTTCCATCCCCCCTATAAACACATTGGCAAACTCAAGGCCTTTTGCATTATGCAGGGTCATGAGGAGAACCTTGTTGCCGTCATCCTCCAGGTTATCAATCCCGGCGTTCAGGGTATACATATCCTTTTCTTCCAGGAAACCCCTGAGGCTGGGTTCTTCGGCGTGGTCCTCATAATAGACGATGTCATTGATCAGCTCGTCTATGTCATCCAGCCTGCTTCTGGCCTCATCTGTTCCCTCTGCCTCCAGGTCCAGTCTGTAGCCGGTGGTCTCGAGGATATAGTCCATCAGTTCACTGATCTCAGACTCCATGGCTGTTTCCCGGAAATCCCGAATCAGATCTCCGAATTTCCTGACCTTGCCTGCGGCCCTTCCCAGATCAGGAATCTGGTCAGCCTGGAAGACTGCCTCCAGAAAACTGATTTCCCGGCTGATGGCATAATCCTGAATCCTGGCGATGGTCGTCTGGCCGATCCCTCTTCTTGGCACATTGATGATCCTCCTGACAGCCAGGTCATCGGAGCTGGTGTCCACCACCCTCAGATAGCTCATGAGGTCTTTGATCTCCTTCCGGTCATAGAAGCTGACCCCTCGGACTATGGCATAGGGGATATTCCGCTGTTTCAGCTTCTCCTCAAAGATACGGGACTGGGCATTGGTCCGGTAGAGGACAGCCATGTCCTGGTATTCCACTCCCCGCATCATGAGGAAGCGGATCCTGGATACCACCCCTTCGGCCTCGTCGTATTCATTGTCATATTGTTTATAGTGGACAAGCTCGCCCTTGTCTTTCCGGGTCCAGAGCTTCTTTTCCTTCCGACCTTCATTGTTGACGATCACGCTGTTGGCCGCATCAAGAATATTCTGAGTGGAACGGTAATTTTCTTCCAGCCTGATCACCCGGGCATCCGGAAATACCTTCTCAAAATTCAGGATATTAAAGATATTGGCTCCACGGAATTTGTAGATGGACTGGTCATCGTCACCGACCACGCAGAGGTTTCGGTATTTCCTGGCCAGCATGCTCACGAAGAGAAACTGCACCGTGTTGGTATCCTGATACTCATCCACCATGATATAGCGGAAACGGTCCTGGTAGTATTCCAGGATATCAGGATAGGACTGAAAGAGTTCCACTGTCTTCATCAGCAGGTCATCAAAATCCAGGGCATCGTTCTTCCTCAGCCTGTTCTGGTATCTCTCGTAGATATCTGCGATGATGCGGCCGCGGTAATCATCATGATCAATCCGGTAATCCTCCGGTGTCCTGCACTCCTCCTTGGCCCTTGATATGGCAGCCAGAGCCATCTTCTCCGGGAACTGCTTATTGTCGATATTCATCTCCTTCAGGACTTCTTTCATCAGAGTCTTCTGGTCACTCTCATCATAGATGGTGAAATTCCTGTTGTATCCGAGGAGTTCAATGTTCCGGCGCAGGATCCGGCTGCAGAAGGCATGGAAGGTGCTGATCCACAGGTCTTCTGACCCGGGTCCAAGCAGGGCAGATGCCCTTTCCTTCATCTCCCGGGCCGCCTTGTTGGTAAATGTGATGGCCAGGATGTTCCAGGGATTGACCCCTTTTTGCTCCACAAGATAGACGATCCGGTGCGTGATGGACCTGGTCTTTCCTGTTCCGGCTCCTGCGAGCATTAAAAGAGGGCCTTCTGTGCAGAAGACCGCCTCTTTTTGTTCTTTATTCAATGTATCATATATACTCATAAATGCTCCATCTGGTTGCTGAGCAGACAGGGCCTGATTATTTCAGCTTCTGTCCGCAGTTCGAGCAGAAATTGGCACCATCAGTCTTGGTACCGCAGTTCGGGCAGAACTTGGGGCCATCGCCTGCAGCCGGCGCAGCTGTCTGAGCCTGCGGGGCAGGCTGGGCCTGGGGTGTCTGACCGCCGCCGTTTTGTGTCATCTGGTTGACCATCTGCTGGCCCATCATCATACCTACCTGCATGGAGGCCATGTCACCGGCCATGGAACCGCCGCCGCTGCCATTGGCAATGGCATCTGCCATGGCAACCTGCTGGTATTTGCCGATATCGCCGATCATGCTCTGTCCGGCAACCTTGGTCACCATCTTCTGTACTTCTTCCGGATAGCTTACGCTGTTGATCTGGAAGCCTGTGATGGTCAGACCGATTTTGATCATCTCCATATCCAGTTCCTTCTGGATACCCTGTGAGATCTCCACGGCATTGGCCTGGATATTGAACATATCCTTGCCCTCTCTCACGATCCAGCGGAGCAGCAGCTGGTCGAGCATGGAGATGACACGGTCTCTGACCTCTGCTGTAGTAAACTGTTTCTTCACGCCGGCAACCTTGTCGATCAGGGCATCATAATCTGCTACCTTGAACTGGAAATTGCCGTTGGCCCTGATGGGCATGCCGCCCGGCAGAGCCGGATGAGGAAGGTTAATGGCACTCTTGGTTCCCCACTTCATCACAAACTCTTTTGTGTTGATAAAGAGGACCTCGGCACGCATGCCGCTGTTAAAACCGAACTTGAAGCCTTTTAAGGTGGACAGGAAAGGAATGATCTGGGACTCGATATCATAGGAGCCCTCCTCCTTAAACACGCCTTCTGTCTTCCCGTTGAACATAAAGACAGCATCCTGTCCCGGGCGGATGATGAGCTTGGAGCCCTTCTTGATCTCAGCATTGTTCCATTTATAGAAAATCACATCATCTCTGTACTCTTCCCACTCGACAACATTCGCCAGCTGGCCGCCAAATAATCCCATACTTATAACCTCACAATCTTCAAATATAATCCTTATACCTTACAGTCCCAGTTTCGCCTTCATGGCTGCCAGTTCATCATCGATAGCACTGTCTGCAGCCGGTGCGTCATCATATTTATCCATCAGAGACTCTGCATCCTCTGTCTTAGGTGTATTAAGCTGAGCCATGGCATTGGCCTCGTCCATCATACGGTTTGCTTTCTCTTCCATCCGGTCGAAGGCAGCCAGCTTGCTCTGGGCACTGTCATAGGAAGAGCCGATCTGGTTGAGCTTCTCCTGGGTCTTGGCCACTGTCATCTTGGACTTAATCGCCTGCTTCCTCTCACGCAGCATCGTGATGTCCTTCTCCAGCTTATCATGCATCTGCCTCATCTGCTGAGCATTAGCTGATGCAGCATCTGCTGCCTGCTGAAGGGTCTCTCTCCTGGCCTCCAGAGCGGCCTTCTTGCTAAGGAAGGCTTTTGCATCGGACTCGTTGCCGGCCATCAGGGCCTTCTCAGCGTAGGAAACCATCTTGGCGATCTCGTCCTCGTTCTCCTTGAGTGCACGGTTAGCTCTGGTCTCTTCGGCCATAACAGCTGCAGTTTCAGCTTTCACTTTACCCATATCACTCTCCAGATCCCTGAGGTACTGGTCAACCATCTTTACCGGGTCTTCTGCTTTATCAAGCATGGCGTTGACATTAGAAGACATAATATCCTTAAAACGCTTTAAAATACCCATATGCAACCTCCTTTATACACTTTGTGTTATTAAATAAATGAATGTCTGCTGTCAGCATTATAGCATGTGCGGGCTTTCCTTGTCACTCTATTTCTTGCTTTTTCTTTCCGAACTTTTACATCAGATGATAGTTTTCACTTGATATATAGTAATGATAACTATATAATACAGGTATCCATATTCATCAGCAGGAAGCTGAAGCTTCCTGCTGATGAAGCCTGCGGCGCATCGCAGAGTTGCGCAAAGGAAGATGCCTTTGGCATTGCGCAACTCGCGCGGAATCGTCGAGACGATTCCGATTGAACAGTTTTTTTATCATAGGAGGTGTATGTATTTGTCCGATAATAAAAACAGCTGGCAGAAACACCTTCATGCTCCCGTCAGCATTCTCTCTGATGATATCCCGGATATAGAGTTATATATGGATCAGATTACCAGACTCATGGACACCCGTCTGTCTTCATGCCGGCGCTATCCGGAGGATAAGATCCTGACTAAGACCATGATCAACAATTATACAAAGAACCGTCTTCTTCCACCTTCTGTCAAGAAGAAGTACTCGAAAGAGCACCTCTATATGCTCATCTTTATCTATCATCTGAAGCACCTTCTGTCGATCGCTGATATACAGACTCTCTTAGAGCCCATATCGGACGATTACTTCTACCGGGATCCGGAATCCGGGGTCACCCTCAAGGAGATCTATGATAAGACCATCGCCCTGTGCGAGGAGCGCTTCCCTGATATCGAGGAAGAGATCAGCCAGGTCTATGATAAGACCCTGGAATCCTGCAGGGACTGTCTGGAAGCAGATGATCAGGAGGATTATCTCGGCACCCTTTTCTTCGTCTACCAGCTCTGCTATGATATCTATGTACGTAAGATGCTGATCGAGAGACTGATCGACGATTACAGGGACCAGCATCAGACCGACAGGAAACGAAAAAAATGATTAGAATCAGTCTGCCTTATCGAGGACAGTGCTGTATCCGTTATTCCCATAGTTCAGGCTGTGGCTTACCCTGCTGATCGTGGTGCTGGAAGCGCCGGTGGCTTCAGCCACATCATTGTAGGTCATGCCCCTGTGCAGCATGGATGCCACTTCAAACCTCTGCCCAAGAGACTGCAGTTCTTTGACCGTACACAGGTCTTCAAAAAAAGCATAGCACTCTTCCAGGCTTTCCAGAGTCAGAATCCCCCTCATCAGCCTGTCCATCTCTTCTGTATGTATCTTCTTGCTCATGGCATCTCCTTACGCTTACTTCAGATAATAAAAATGTGGTTCCACCTGACCATCGTCCTTAAAATCCACCACCATAAAAGTAGGTTCCGGAGGGTACTGTCTGGGTCTGGCAACGCTGCCGGGGTTCAGCAAAGTGACATGGTCTTCATCATAGATATCATAGGCGGGCGTGTGGGTGTGTCCGTAAAAGAGGATATCTGCCCCCATCTCAAGGGCCCGTTCCACCAGACCGCTGTCTCCCCAGTTGGCGCCATACTGGTGTCCGTGGGTCACATAGCAGACATGACCCTGGCACTCAAAGATGGCATCTCTTTCCCCGTTAAAGATATAATCGCAGTTCCCTTCCGCAAGGTATACCGGTACATTCACCAGGCTCTTCAGGTATTCTTCGCTGAACTCGGAATCTCCGCAATGGACCATGGCGTCTATGTCATCCTTCCAGATGTCAATCACCCGGAGCAGACTGGATTTGCTGCCATGATTATCGCTGACCACAAGTATTTTCTTTCCCATGATTTTCCCTTCTTATGCTGGATCCTCTCTTATCTCTTAAGCTATTATACTTGATTTCAGCTCAAAAAGAAACTATACTAATATGGAAATGTCAAGTATTTTTTGGAGGATAGTATGCTTTATGTTCAGTGATCCGATTGCTGTATTTGATTCCGGTATGGGAGGGATCAGTGTCCTTAAGGAGATGGTCCGGCTGATGCCGGAGGAAGATTTTATCTATTTCGGTGATTCAGCCAATGCACCCTATGGCGTTCGCACAGTTGAGGATGTCCGTCAGCTTACCATCAGCCATATCCGTTTTCTTCTGGAAGAAAAATCTGCCAAGGCCATCGCCGTGGCATGCAATACAGCCACCAGCGCTGCTGTGCGTGACCTGCGTAAGATGTATCCTGAGGTTCCCCTTGTCGGCGTGGAGCCGGCCATCAAGCCGGCCGTTAATTCCTGCGACCATCCCCGGATCCTGGTGATGGCTACGCCCAGGACTCTGGCCGAAGAGAAATTTCTGAAGCTGGAAGAACTCTATGATGACATGGCCGACATCTATCCTCTTCCCTGCCCGGGGTTGATGGAGTTCGTGGAACAGGGCACGCTGTCCGGCCCGGATCTGGAAGACTATCTTCATGGCATCATGGACCCTTATCTTGACAAAGACCTGACAGGCATCGTGCTGGGCTGCACCCACTACCCCTTTGTCAGAAAGACCATCAGCAAGGTGGCCGGTCCCGATGTCAGGATTTTTGACGGCAGTTTGGGCACTGCCCGTGAACTGGCAAGGCGCATCAGGGCGGCAGGTCTTGCCCGGGACCCCGGGCATAAAGGAAGTGTCACCTTTATGAACAGCCTGCCAGACCCGGAGAGACTCCATCTGATGGAAACCCTCTTTCACACCAGCTGTTAAATCATGATACGACAAAAACGCCGACGTAAAAACGCCGGCGTTTTATCATGTCTGTCTTTAAGATGCTCTTATCTGAGCATACTTCCGGAGATAACCATCTTCTGAACTTCGCTTGTGCCTTCATAGATCTCTGTGATCTTGGCATCACGCATCAGTCTCTCAAACGGATACTCTCTGGTGTAACCATATCCACCTGCAAGCTGCAGTGCACGTCTTGTTACATCACTTGCTGCCTCAGCTGCTGCAAGCTTGCCCATAGCTGCAAAGTGGCTGTAAGGCTCGCCATCCTGCTTAGCCTGTGCTGCACGATATACAAGAAGACGGGCTGCATCTACTTCTGTCTGCATCTCAGCAAGCTCAAACTGTGTGTTCTGGAACTTAGCGATAGGTCTGCCGAACTGTACTCTTTCTTTGGTGTACTTAACAGCTTCGTCGATAGCTCTCTGAGCAATACCAAGTGCCTGTGCACCGATACCGATCCGGCCGCCGTCAAGAGTCATCATGGCAATCTTGAAGCCCTTGTTGTACATCTTCTCGCCGCCAAGAAGGTTAGCCTTCGGAACTTTAACATCCTCGAATACCAGCTCACATGTGGAGGAACCGCGGATACCCATCTTCTTCTCATGAGCGCCTACGGAGAATCCTTCCATACCCTTCTCAAGGACAAATGCGGAGATACCCTTGTTGCCAAGAGATTTATCTGTCATGGCGAATACTACGAAAATGTCAGCATATCCGGCGTTGGTGATGAAGATCTTGGAACCGTTCATCAGATAGTAGTCACCCTTGTCCTCTGCTACTGTCTTCTGCATAGCAGCATCTGTTCCTGCGCCCGGCTCTGTCAGAGCGAAAGCACCAAGCTTCTCACCGGAGCAAAGGTCTGGTAAATATTTAGCCTTCTGCTCGTCTGTACCGAAGTAGAAAATCGGCCATGAGCAGAGGGAGGAATGAGCGGAAACCATAACGGATGTGGTTGAGCAGTGCCATGCCAGTTTCTCGCACACACCGATGTATGTGATGTAAGAGCACTCAGCTCCGCCAAACTCTTCCGGGAAATAAACACCCATCATGCCCATATCGGCAAGTGCGTGCCATGTCTCCTCCGGGAAGCGCTCGTTCTCGTCTACCTCAGCTGCTTTGGGTCCGACTTCTTTCTCACAAAAATCTTCGAGCATATCGAGGATTTCCTGCTCCTCTTCGTTAAACTTAAAATTCATAATAACCCCTTTCTGATCGTTAAAAATTACTCAGAATACAAGTCCTTGTCAACACGTTGCTATATATCAGTCAGCAGAGGACGCCCGGGAAGGTGTCCCGGGCTCCTTCAGGTCTGCTGCAATGATCATGCTTTTGCCTTCTTGATCTCGTCAACCAGTACCGGGATGACCTCAAAAAGGTTGCCTACTACACCATAGTCAGCAATATCAAAGATCGGAGCATCCGGATCTTTGTTGATGGCTATGATGATGTCGGACTCTTCCATACCAGCTACATGCTGGATTGCTCCGGAGATACCG
>CADBNQ010000107.1 GCA_902796045.1 uncultured Lachnospiraceae bacterium
ACCTGGGTATAGAGCCATGCAAAGCTGCCAGCAGGAATACCCACAGCTTTGGCAGGCCTTTCCTGTCCGGTAACCAGATCAATGTATTCTTCCGGCTCATCGATCCAGGCTGTCTCATCTCCCTCACTGAAATTGAAGAGGGCGATAAGCTTCTCCCCTTTATAGCTGCGGCCTATTCCCAGGATATGGTCATTGTAAGGCTCCAGCAGCCAGATGTCTGCATCCGTTTCAAAGACCGGATGGGAGGATCTGATATCCCAGAGTCTGTGAATGGCAGAATAGATCTGCTCCTGCACTGACCCCGGTTCTTTCCTCCGGGCGATATCATCCCAGTTCAGATCTCCCCGGTGCAGGTAACGGCTGTCATCCCAGCGCAGGGGATTATCATGGTAGGAGTAGTCGTTGAGCTGGCCGATCTCATCCCCACTGTAGAGCACAGGAATACCGGACTGGGTAAAGAGGAAGGCATGAAGCATGACATCAAGGGTAATCCCTCTTTGGACCTTCCAGCTGTTTCCCTCATAGAGGGCTGCCTCAAGACCACACAGAGAAGCTGTGGTCCCGCAGAGCCGGGCATCGCCGAGCCTGGGATCATCATTGTACAGCTCCCCTCTCGCATCTACACCCCAGAGCTTACCGGTGAAGAAATCATTAAGGTATTTTTTATGGGGAACCTCCTCCATGCCGAACTGGTGAAGGAAGTCATAATCCAGTCCCCAGCCGATGTCGTCATGGCACCGGAGATAATTGAGGAAGGTGTACTCTCTGGGAAGAGCAAAGACTGTGCCCAGCTGATGCCTGAGCAGTCTCACATCCCTGGTGGCCACAGTGTGCCATGTGCTTGCCATGGTGGTCACGTTGTAAAGCATGTGGCATTCCGGTTTGTCCACGGACCCGAAATAGGGAACAACCTTGGAGGGCTCCATCACCACTTCTCCCAGGAGCAGGGTTCCGGGACAGACCACATCCACAGCCATGTGCATAATCCGCACAAGGGTGTGCACCTCAGGAAGGTTGCGGCAGCTGGTGCCGATCGTCTTCCAGATATAGGGCACTGCATCAAGACGGATGACATCTACGCCATGATTGCACAGGAAAAGCATATTGGCCGTCATTTCCCTGAAAACCACCGGATTGGCATAATCAAGATCCCACTGATAGGGATAGAAAGTGGTCATAACCACCTTGCCGGCCTCCTCGCACCAGGTAAAGTTCCCCGGGGCAGTCTGCGGAAAGACCTGCGGTACCGTTTTTTCGAATTCATTGGGAATATCCCAGCTGTCATAAAAGAAATACCGGTCCTGGTACTCTTTCTCTCCGGCCCTGGCTTTTTTGGCCCATTCATGATCTTCGCTGGTGTGGTTCATGACAAAGTCCAGACAGACACTCATTCCACGACTGTGACAGTCATCAGCCAGGTCTGCCAGATCCTCCATGCTGCCAAGCTGGGGCTGCACCTTGTGAAAATCAGACACGGCATACCCGCCGTCACTTCTCCCCTCAGGGCTCTCCAGCAACGGCATCAGGTGGACATAGTTGACCCCTGTCTCCTGCAGGTAGCCAAGCTTCTCCCGGACACCGTGAAGATCTCCGGCAAAAGCGCCTGTGTACATCAGCATGCCCAGCATCTTATTGTTCCTGAACCAGTCAGGGTTATCCTCCCGGCTTTTATCCCACTTTCTTAAAGCAGGCTTCCTCGTGGAGTAATATTCATACAGCATGGAAAGGAAGTCGGAGAAACCCTGTTCATCTTCATGGTACAGTTCTGCGTGCAGGGCTTTCATCTCATCATAGTGCTGCGCCAGTCGTTTCTTAAACGCCGGCTCCCAGTTCTTTTCTTTAAACATGGATGCCTTACCTCCCCGGTCTCTTACCGTACAGCAATGAAAGCCTCAACCTCCTCTTCATCGGGCATGACGCACAGAGCCCCTTTCCGGGTGGTCACGATCGATGCTGCCGCATTGGCAAAGGTCAGAAGCTCCCGAAGCTTTTCCTCATCAAATCCATCCAGTCCGTACTTTAATACAAAATGAAGGGCACAGCCTCCGAAAGTATCTCCTGCTCCGGTCGTTTCTATGGTAGCAGGATTAATGAATCCATCCACAAAGACTTTCAGGTAATCGTCAGGACCGGCCTGATCATTTCTCTTATCAGGAGGAAGATAGTAGGCCTTACTCCCATCTTTTCCGAATGTCGCAAATATGAGAGGAATCCTGTACTGTCTGATCAGGTCGCAGACCCCTTCTTCAAGGTCTGTCTTTCCAGTCATAAACTCAATCTCATTATCTGAAATCTTCAGGACCTGGCACTGGCCGAGTCCGTAGGCAATCTTTTCTTTCGCTTTCTCCTGGCTGTCCCAGAGAGGTGGACGGAGATTGGGATCAAAAGACAGGATGCAGCCGGATGCCCTGGCAGTCTCTATCGCCCTGACCGTGGCCTCTTCCACAAGGTCATGGGTCATGGACAGGGTCCCGAAATGAAAGATAGCAGCGTCCCGGATCAGGTCCTCATGAGCGGCGACCTCCTCGGCTGTCAGCATCATATCCGCCCCCGGCTTGCGATAGAAGGAAAACTCTCTGTCTCCTCCCTCCAGTGTATGGACAAAGGCAAGGGTGGTGTTGATCAGCCGGTCCTTGACCAGTCCGGACAGGTCGATGCCTGTACTGCCGGCTCTTTCTTCCAGCATATTCCCGAACATGTCATCTCCCACTTTGCCGATAAAGGCAGTCTTATCGCCCAGCTTCTGCAGCATGGCCAGCAGATTGCAGGGGGCGCCACCGGGATTGGCCTCAAACAGGGGATTACCCTGACTGCTCGTTCCGTTCTCTGTGAAATCTATAAGAAGTTCTCCCAATGCCGTAATATCAAATCGACTCATCATGGCTCCTTTCCGCTTAAAACTCACTGTTTCCAGCGCAGGATCTGGGTGATCCCGTCTTTTTTATACATCTTGGAATAATCTACAAGGATACCTATATTATGATAGCCTTTGGCCTTCGAAGCAGCGCCGCCATCGTAACAAAGGTAGCCGCTGCCCGAGTAAGCAAAGGTATGGGTCTTCTTCTTTAAGGCAATGATGTCTCCCGGCATCAGCAGGTTCTGGTCCACAGCTTCCTTAAAAGTCTTGCCGACGAAAGGTCCCTGGGTGATCTTGACCAGATAGATGGGCATCAGCCCCTTAAAACTCTTGAACTTCCCTTTCTCAGCCTTGATATGGCCTCCGATCCCCATATCCTTCATGGCCCAGCGGATGGGAACCACGCAGGTGATGCCGGCCTTTTTATTCAGGTTGACCTTCTGGACAGCGTGGGCAAAACTCACAAGTTTGTCATCAAATTCTCTTTTAAAATACAGAGGGTGTGTCTTTATGTAGGTACTGTAATAGTTCAAATAGGCCAGGAACTGCTGTCTGGGTGTCCCTGTAAACCTGGCAGTGACAGGCAATGGAGGAAGCACTGTGACATAGCACTTGAGTGTTTTCTTCTTATATTTGGCATAAATCGTTGTTTTACCGGGCTTGATCCCCCTGATGATGCCGGTGGGCGTGACCGTTGCTACTGCAGGGTATTTGGATGACCAACTGATCGCTTTCTTGTAATTCTTTACAGTGAGCACTGTCTCCTTCCCCTGGTAGAGGGTCAGCCTGGTCTTGCTCAGCTTCGGTTTCTTTTTGGCCTGGACTGTCCGGCCTCCCAGCGGGATAAAAGTCATGGACAGCAGGACTGCTGTCAGTAACAGAAATACTTTTCTCTTCATTTTAACTCCTTTTCTCTCTAACGGTAAAACATTCTGGTTCCTGCCTGGTATTTGGGTTCACAGGTGATATTGATCAGCAGACGCCGGAAGATATCCAGGTCAACCGGTGAAAGCATGACCGAACAATGGGCGTCACAGTTCTTGAGCATGGGCAGACAGTCCATGGCTCTCCGGGCATTCTCATCTTCCGCGGCACTGACTGAGAGTGCCACCAGTACCTCGTCTGTGTGCAGACGGGGATTCCGGTTGCCCAGATAGCGGATCTTCAGCTCCTGGACCGGCCGTATGACATCTGCCGCCAGCAGGTATACCTCATCCGGAATGCCTGCCAGAACTTTGAGGGCGTTGAGCATCATGGCGCTGGCAGCTCCGAGAAGCTCCTGGTTCCTGCCGGTGATGATCTGCCCGTCCGGAAGCTCAATGGCAGCAGCCGGTCCTCCGGTCTCCTCTTCGCGAAGTCTGGCTGCCTTTGCCACCCTGCGGTCATCCTCTGTCAGATCCGCCTGCTTCATCAAGATCTTAAGCTTGCTGATCTCACTGGCCTTCTCAAGACCTTTCTTCTGCTCGCACATGGCCTTATAATAGCGCCTCAGGATCTCCTGTCTGGATGCTTCCCGCACAGCCTCATCGTCAAAGATGCAGTTGCCTGCCATATTGACGCCCATATCAGTCGGGGACTGGTAGGGACAGCTTCCGTAGATCTCCTGGAAGATAGCCTTCAGGACAGGGAATATCTCCACATCGCGGTTGTAATTGACCGTGATCTTCCCATAAGCATCCATATGGAAAGGATCGATCATATTCACATCATTGAGGTCTGCCGTGGCCGCCTCATAGGCAAGGTTCACCGGGTGCTTCAGGGGCATGTTCCATATCGGGAAAGTCTCGAACTTTGCATAGCCGGCCTTAATCCCTCTCCGGTTCTCATGGTAGAGCTGGGAAAGACATACGGCCATCTTGCCGCTGCCGGGTCCCGGCGCCGTCACCACCACAAGTGGGCGGCTCGTCCTAACATAGTCATTTCTCCCATAGCCTTCTTCGCTGACGATCAGGGACACATTAGACGGATATCCGTCTATAGGATAATGGCGATAAACCTTCACCCCCAGTTCTTCCAGTCTGCGGATGAACAGATCGACTGATTTCTGGCCGTCATACATGGTCACTACCACACTGCCCACATACAGACCCACACTGCGGAAGAGGTCGATCAGCCTCAACACCTCCATATCGTAGGTGATACCGATATCCCCCCGACGCTTGTTGCTGTCTATGGCGCGGGCTCCGACAGCGATCACGATCTCTGCCTGGTCCTTCAGCTTCAGAAGCATCTTCAGCTTGCTGTCCGGCTGAAATCCAGGGAGGACTCTTGAGGCATGAAAGTCATCAAAAAGCTTTCCTCCAAACTCCATGTAGAGCTTTCCCCCAAAGGACTCCATCCGCTGTCTGATATGTTCTGACTGCATGGAAAGGTACTTATCATTATCAAAACCAATTCTGCTCATAATCTTAGACTGATCCCTTTCTCTCATCTGTCGAATACCGCTCGCCGATGGATCCTTCAGATCTCATAAATCCATACAGGCAAGGCTTCTATCAGTATATCAAAAAAAAACCGCTGACGCA
>CADBNQ010000108.1 GCA_902796045.1 uncultured Lachnospiraceae bacterium
AGGATTTCTTCAGCAAGCCCACCAACCTGACCGTCAGCGGCCAGCTCAACGGCGAGACCTACGCCATGGCTTTTAAGAACATCTACACTTTCGGCCCCACCTTCCGTGCGGAGAATTCCAACACCACCAGACACGCAGCCGAGTTCTGGATGATTGAGCCGGAGATGGCCTTCTATGACCTGACTGACAACATGATGCTGGCTGAGAGCATGCTCAAGTACATCATCAACTATGTCCTGGAGCACGCACCGGAAGAGATGGAATTCTTCAATAAATTCATTGACAAGGGGCTCATCGACAGGCTCAGACATGTTGCCGAGTCTGATTTTGCCCGTGTGACTTACACGGATGCCATTGCCATCCTTGAGAAGCATAATGATGAATTCGAATACAAGGTCAGCTGGGGCTGCGACCTGCAGACAGAGCACGAACGCTATCTGACAGAAAAGGAATTCAAACGGCCTGTATTTGTGACTGACTATCCCAAGGAGATCAAAGCCTTCTACATGAAGCTGAATGAAGATCAGAAGACCGTGGCAGCTATGGACTGCCTGGTGCCGGGCATCGGCGAGATCATCGGCGGCAGCCAGCGTGAGGATGACTACGACAAGCTGGTGGCACGGATGGATGAGATGGGCTTAAACAAGGACGATTATGATTTCTATCTGGATCTCCGCAGGTACGGTACGGCCAGACACAGTGGTTTCGGTCTGGGATTTGAGCGCTGCGTCATGTACCTGACCGGCATGGGAAATATCAGGGATGTCATCCCCTTCCCCAGGACCGTAGGAAACTGTGAATTATAAAAAAGGAGAATGATCATGAGCCAGTTAACTATTCCGGAGGGCTACTCTCCCGACCTGAATCTGAAGGAAACACAGATCGCCATCAAGGAAGTCAAAGACTTTTTCCAGCGTGAACTAGCTGCCGAGCTCAACTTAAAGCGTGTGTCCGCCCCCCTCTTCGTCTCTCCCGATTCCGGGCTCAACGACAACCTGAACGGGGTGGAACGTCCCGTCAGCTTTGGGGTCAAGGAGCAGGATGACAGTCCATTTGAGATCGTCCACTCTCTTGCCAAATGGAAACGGCTGGCTCTCAAGCGTTACGGATTCAGGACAGGCGAAGGCCTCTATACCGATATGAACGCGATCCGGCGTGATGAGGAAACTGACAATATCCATTCGATCTATGTCGATCAGTGGGACTGGGAGAAGATCATCTCCAAAGAGGACCGTAATGAAAAGACACTCCGCTCCGTCGTCAAGTCCATCTACGAGGCGCTGCGGATTACTGAGAAATACATGGCCAACAAGTACGATTACATCACCTGCTTCCTCCCTGAGGAGATCACTTTCCTCTACACCCAGGACCTGGTGGACAGGTATCCGGATCTGTCTCCCAAGGACAGGGAATATGAAGCCGTCAAACAGTACGGCGCCGTATTCCTGATGCAGGTCGGCGATGTCCTCTCTGACGGCAGCAGGCACGACGGCCGGGCACCGGACTACGACGACTGGTCCTTAAACGGGGACATCCTGGTATACTATCCTGTGCTTGATATCGCCCTGGAGCTGTCCTCCATGGGCATCCGGGTCGATGAGAAAGCCCTGGCAGACCAGCTGAAGAAAGCAGGATGCGAAGAAAGGGCCCGTCTTCCCTTCCAGAAAGCTCTCCTTGAAGGAAAGCTGCCCCAGACTGTCGGCGGAGGCATCGGCCAGTCCAGGATCTGCATGTTTTTCCTCAGGAAGGCCCACATCGGTGAGATCCAGGTCTCTGTATGGCCCGATGAGATCTACGAACAGGCGGCCAGCAGAGGGATCACCATCTTATAACGTAAAAAAAACCGGCAGCTGCCGGTTTTTTTACGTTATCTGTTGAAGAAGTACTCGAAAGGATCTATCTCCTCTTCTTCTCCAAAGGGAGAACCATTCTGTCCATCATCAAAACCAAAACCTTCATCTCCCTGTCCATTTCCCTGACCATTGTCCTGGAAGCCGGGCTGGTTCTGGGACTCCTCCTGCTGCGGGACAGCGTCCTTGAAATCACTGGCCTTTCCAAGGGTCACATTGATGGTCTTCTCCTTATATTCACCATTCTGTTCTACTCTCTTGTAGGTCACCTTCACCTTAGTTCCGGCCTTCTTTATGGCAAGCTTTTCTTTTAATCCGTTCATAGTGGAAACCTTGTTGCCGTCGAGTGCTGTGATGATGTCACCGGCAGACAGTCCTGCCTTCTCTGCAGGTGAGCCGCTGACGATCTGAGCTACATAGACTCCCTGGGGCATACCAAGTGCCGCGGAATAATTAGAGTCAATGTTCTTGCCTACGATGCCGAGGTAGGAAGCGTCTTTTTCTGTGATCTCTCCGGCATTCATCAGGTCGTTGAGTACTGAGTTGGCTGTTGTGATGGGGATGGCATAGCCCATGCCTTCTACTGTGGTATCTGCCAGCTTGGCATTGTTGATGCCAATAACCTCTCCTTTGAGATTGATCAGGACGCCGCCGCTGTTGCCGGGATTGATGGCTGCATCAGTCTGAAGAAGGTTCATGCTTCCGTCGGTAAAGGAAACTTCCCTGTCCTTGGCACTTAAGACACCGGTGGTCACTGACTGGCCGTATCCCAGTGCATTGCCGATGGCGATCACCGGCTGGCCGACCTTTATGCTGTCTGAATCACCAAGTACTGCTTTCTTGATCTTCTTGGATGTCTCCTGCGAGATATCCTTCTTGTTAACGGAGATGACTGCCAGGTCAGCATTGGAGTCCTTGCCTACCACGGTGGCATCTGCGTTTGTCCCGTCCACGAATCCTACTGTCAGTGAGGTTGAGTTTGCAACCACATGGTTGTTGGTGGCGATCAAGAGCCGGTTATCATCCTCTGCGATAATGAAGCCTGAGCCTGCCCCCTGGGATTCCTGCGAGCCGAAGCCAAAATAGTCATTGGTCCGGAAGGTCCCTGTGATGGATACGACAGAGGGCATCACCTGTTCAACCACGCCGGATATGTCATCGGCAGTAGTGATCTGAGAAGGATCGCTGGCGGTTACCGTACTGGTACCGGATCCTTTATCTTCATCCTCTGCCGGTGTCGTCGTCTCGATCCGGGGTGAGGGGAAGAAATGGTTTTTAGCTGTGTTCACTCCGGCAAATGCCGCGCCTGATACAAGGCCGAAAACCAGAGCCAGACCGGCAATCTTTGCAGCACTGGCGAAAAAGCTTTTTTTCCTCTCCGGTCCATATGTCCTGACCGGCTCTTCCGGTATGTAGTTGTATCTCTGATTCCTGCCCTGGTTCCTGTCATAATGAATCATATTTCCATAACCGTCATAACCGGACGGATCCTGACTCCCATTGCCCGAAGATCTCCCATAATTATCATCTGGTCTGTATTCATAATCACTCATACTTGAAATCTCCTTTCATCTGTATATATACAGAGAATTGAATCCCTGCTTTCTTTTTACGGCCTTATACTAGCAATGAAATGTGAAAATAATGTGTCAAAATTATGGTCAAAGATTGGTTTAACTCTTTCGAAATTATTAAAAAAAGTAGGTATTTCGTCAAAAAACACGAAAAACTATTGTGTATTTCCTAAAACTATTGTATAGTA
>CADBNQ010000109.1 GCA_902796045.1 uncultured Lachnospiraceae bacterium
CTGATTATCTGATTTCCCGGGTCAGAAAGGAGGATGTGCTCCTCCTGAAGGGATCGAACGGGATGAAGCTGAAGGAAATCGCCGGGAGATTTCAGGACCAAAGCAGTGAATGACATCAATTAGAAAGAAGAGGATAACATATGGCCCCGAAAAAGGCATATGATGCAAATAGTATAGATGTTCTGGAGGGTCTTGAGGCGGTCCGCAAAAGGCCTGGGATGTACATCGGCAGTGTGGGAACCAAAGGTCTGAACCATCTGATCTATGAGATCGTTGATAATTCAGTCGATGAGCATCTTGCAGGATACTGTCATAATATCACAGTGACCCTGGGAGAGGATGGTACGGCCACCATCGCCGATGACGGCCGGGGGATTCCTGTGGGGATTAATGAAAAAACCGGCATGAATGCTGTCGAGGTGGTCTTCACCATGCTCCATGCCGGTGGTAAATTTGGCACGGAGGGCTATAAGATCTCCGGAGGACTCCATGGTGTGGGTGCTTCTGTGGTGAATGCCCTCTCGGTCTGGCTGGAGGTCCGCATCCAGCAGGATGGGAAGGTCTACCAGCAGATGTACGAGCGAGGGAAGGCGGTCGCCCGGATGGAAGAGATCGGACGCTGCCGCAAGGATCTGACAGGCACCACTGTCACTTTCCTGCCCGATGATGAGATATTTGACAGGACCTATTTTAAGGCTGCTTCTATCAAGAGCCGTCTTCATGAGACAGCTTATCTGAACCCGGAGCTGACCATCACCTTTATCAATGAGAGGCCCGGCGAGGAAGAGACGGTCATTTACCAGGAGCCTGAGGGGCTTCGGGCTTACGTGGCAGATCTCAACAAAGGAAAGACGCCCGTGACGGAGATCGTCTACTTTAAGAGGAAGGTGGATGACATCGAGGTGGAGGCTGCCTTTCAGTATGTGGATGCTTTTCAGGAGGAGATCCTTGGCTTCTGCAACAATATCTGTACCATGGAGGGCGGGACCCACATCACCGGTTTTAAGACCAAGTTTACCATGGTGATGAATCAGTATGCCAGAGAGATCGGGGTGCTGAAGGAAAAGGATAACAATTTTACCGGGGCAGATGTGCGAAATGGTATGACGGCGGTCCTCTCCATCAAGCATATGGATCCCCGCTTTGAGGGGCAGACCAAGACCAAACTGGACAACCCGGATGCAGGAAAGGCTGTCAGCGAGGTTCTGGGAGAGGAACTGGTCCTCTATTTTGACCGGAATCTGGAGGAACTGAAGAAGGTCCTTTCCTGCGCAGAGAAATCGGCGAAGATTCGCAAGGCGGAAGAGAAGGCCAGGACCAACCTGATCAGCAAATCAAAGTTTTCCATCGATACCAATGGCAAGCTGGCCAACTGCGAGAGCAGGAAGCCGGAGGAATGCGAAGTGTTTATCGTGGAAGGAGATTCTGCCGGAGGATCGGCCAAGACAGCCAGAAACCGCAGGACCCAGGCTATCCTCCCCATCCGTGGAAAGATTCTGAATGTGGAGAAGGCTTCCATGGATAAGGTCCTGTCCAATGCGGAGATCAAGACCATGATTCACACTTTTGGCTGCGGATTTTCGGAAGGCTACGGTAATGACTTTGATATCAGCAGGCTTCGCTACGACAAGATCGTCATCATGACAGATGCGGATGTGGATGGGGCGCATATCGCGACACTTCTGCTGACCTTTTTCTATCGCTTTATGCCGGATCTGATTCACCAGGGCCACATCTATCTTGCAACACCGCCTTTGTATAAGGCCATACCGAAGAAGGGCAGGGAAGAGTATCTTTATGATGATACTGCCCTGGAAAAATACAGGAAAAAACATAAGGGGCCCTTTACTCTTCAGAGATTTAAGGGGCTGGGAGAAATGGATGCCCAGCAGCTCTGGGAGACCACATTGAATCCTGAGACCCGGGTCCTCAAGCAGGTGGAGATCGAGGATGGCCGGATGGCATCGGAGATTACCTCCATGCTGATGGGCAGTGAAGTACCCCCAAGGAGGGAATTCATCCATACCCATGCCCGGGATGCGGTGCTGGACCTGTGAAGACTGAGAATAGTCAGGTCTTTGAGCCCATGTAATATAGAGGAGGAAATATGCCTGAACAGATTATAAAATCAGAATTCTCTGATATAATGCAGAAATCATACATCGACTACGCCATGAGTGTGATCTGTCAGAGGGCCCTGCCGGCTGTGAGAGACGGATTGAAACCGGTACA
>CADBNQ010000110.1 GCA_902796045.1 uncultured Lachnospiraceae bacterium
GTATACTTTCTTGTCCTCAGAATATCTCGTATTCGTGGCCGTGTTTCTCAAGCCAGCAGGAACACTCCCGGTACTCGGGGATCACCTTCTCCACCTCGGCCCAGAAGGCCTGGGAGTGGTTCATCTTCTTCAGATGGCCCAGCTCGTGGACGATCACATAGTCCATGACCTCTATCGGCAGCATGGCCAGCTTCCAGTCAAACTTCAGGTTCCCCTTCCTGCTGCAGTTGCCCCACAGGGTCTTCTGGTGGGCGATTTCGATATTCTGGTAGGCCATGGCCGGGAATCTGGGGGAAGTCCCCCTGACCAGGCCGATGATCTGGATCTGGCGGAAGGTGGTCTTCATCCGCTCTGCATATACGGCGGCCTTCTCCTTGATCAGGCTGGAAGCGCACTGCTTGTAGTAGCGCATCACGCAGTATCTCAGGAAATCCTGGTCGTCATTGTCCGTCTTGATGGTCAGGATCCTGGACCCGTCGTCTGCCGTCCGGGCATAGATCCTGGTATCCTCCAGCTCGGGGATGTGGACGATCCGGAGCAGAAGATTCATCTCTCCAAGGAAGGGCAGATGGAGGCCGTTCCTGTACTGGACCAGACCGCTGCGAAGTTCTATGGTGTCCTGGAACTCAAGGGACTGGTGGTTTCTCATCACCGCCTTCTCATACTTCCGGATGATGCTGTCCCGGTTGTGTCTGAGCCAGATCTCGATCACATCCCGCTTCATGCCCAGGGGAACCAGCATGTTGATACGCAGATCATCCCCAACCCTGACATCAATACAGCGGCTGCCCGCTGTCAGAATATGTATATCCAATTGTCCGTCATGATATGGAATCTGCAGCAGAGACATACCAGGTCACCCCTTTAATCCGGCTTGAGGAAATCAGACTCCTGCGCCGGTCACAAGGAAGGAATTTACAGTGTTATTTTGAAGTATATCTCTTTTTTTTACAATTAGCAACTATTTAGGCCAAAAATTAACACTTTATTAACAGCAAATCAGGCCCCATTACAGAATTGTAATATTTGTAACCATTCTGTAATGGGGCCTGACCCCCTAGCGGTAGGAGCCCTGGGTGGCTTTCTTCTTGTTTTTCTCTACGTAAAGCTTCTCATCTGCCTGCTCGATCAGCTCGTAGATATCTACATTGTTAGAGCAGATGAACTTGCAGATGCCCGTGCTCATCTCGATGGGATAGGGTTTACCGCAGCTTTTATTATGCTTCTCTGTGATGATCCTGATCCTCTCCTTGATCGTCTCCTCATAGTTACCGGTCTTGACCACCGCGCAGACCACAAACTCATCTCCGCCCAGGCGACCGATGACATCAGTGCTCCTGAAGGTATCGTTCAGGATGGCCGCAATCTCCCTCAGGGCAAAGTCCCCGTCATCATGACCGTAGATGTCATTGATCATCTTCAGGTTATCCATGTCCGCATAACAGATCAGTGCGTTGCATCCCCGGTTGGAGGGGTCTGTGATGATCTTCTGGGTGTACTCTAAAAATCCCCGCCTGTTGTAAAGGCCGGTGAGCTCATCGATCTTGGCTGCCCTGTTTAAAATGCTGTTGTCGAGCATGAACTTCTCCAGAGAGGTCTGAAGCTCCTTCTTGATGTTGTTCTGCTCTTCGATCATCAGGAGAGATTTGATGGACACCGAGAGCTGGAAAGCCACGATGGATACATTGGAAATGTCAGAGATATCGAGCTGGTTGACAAAGAAACCGTACAGAGACTCACCCACAAAGAGGGGGAAGACCATCATGGTCATCCTGTCCTTGGTCCGGACAAACTCATTGATAAACATCTTCTCCGTCCTGATCAGCTGCATCTCCTCACTGGGTGTCCTCACACCATCCTTGTCAGAACAGGCGATCAGAAGGAGGGACTTGGGACACTTCCACAGGTCATCCTCCATATGCCTCTGGTTGCCCTGGAAGAAATACAGGAAAGACTGAGAGAAGCCCGCAGCGGAGAGGCCGTTCAGGAGAAGATCATAGGGAGGCTGCCCTTCATGGGAACTGATGAATATATTGCCCATCTGGCTGTTGACCAGGCGGGATACCCGGGTCTTCTTGGACAGCTCACTGTTGATCATGTTCAGGCCCTTTAAGGACAGCTGTCGGTAATATTCTGAGACCATGTCATCCAGGATGATATCCTTTCCGGCCTGCTGCAGGATCCGTATCCCTTCACTCTGCATGGTCTGAAGGACATTAAAGAGTCTCTCTGTATCCACATACCGGAGGATCTCCGAATCCACCAGCTTCTTAAAGGCCAGATCAGTCCGCTCCCTGCCCTGTCCTGTCCGCAGGTATTCCGAGAACCGGATACAGAAATCTTCCAGGAGGGCTCTGGTCTCCCTAGTGTTCTCATCATCAAAGACATCGAAAAGATATTCCGTCACCGCTTCGACATAGGCCCTGTCACCCGCAAGCATGCCTTCTGTGTGGAGGCGCTTTCCGATCTCCTCCGGATCCAGACCCAGGCAGCCGCAGGATCTGCGCTGAACAAGGTGGGTCCTGAGCTCCATGTTGCTCATCTGACCTTTATCTATGAAATCCGGCGCCGAAAGGACTGCCTTATAGGTGAGGACAGCCGGATTGTTCTCCACCGTCGTAAGAGGCGGGGTCATGGATGCCGTAAATATATCATCATCATAGCCGGCCACCAGGATGTCTTTACCGGGGACGAGTCCCCTTTCCTCCAGGACCCTGTAGCCGCCTACAGCCATGTTGTCATTGGCAAAAAGAATCGCATCCAGGTCATCATTGGCATCCAGCAGGTCCACAACAACCTGGTCACTGTTCTCAGTAAAATCTCCGTATACGATCTGCTTCTCTTCCAGAGGAAAACCTCTGTCCTGAATATAAGCCCGGAAGGCTTCCAGCCTGTCGACGGCATCCTTGTTGGTCATAGGGCCGCTGACATAGCCGATCTTCTCTGCTCCATGCCTGTCCACAAGGTGGTCGAGCACCTGGCCGATCCCTGCGGCATTATCAAAAGTCACATAGGGATAACCCTCGATGTCGGCAAAAAGGTTCACGACAGGGATGGGAGGAAGGCCGTCGACAAAGGCCTTCTGCTGCTTCTTATCAGCCCGCGAGCCGATAGTCCCCAGCATGACGTAGAGGATGTCCACGTTGTTCCTGGTCGGCAGATCAAAGACGATATTGTACTGGTATTCGAATTCAGTATTCTCAAATCTCCCGTCAGGCTTCCCTATGTAATGTCCCGGAAAAATGAACAGATTGGCATCAAGAGCCCGGGCGGCGATATCGGCCCCTTTACAGGCCTGGCTGGTAAAATAATTGTTTGGATCATCAATCAGTAGTCCTATATTGAGTCGTCTGTTCATATCGTACTAATCTCCTCCTTGCTGTAATCTGACATGACTGTCCAGCAGTCATGTCCCGGCAGGATTCTTTCTATTATTATATTATCTCAGAATAACATAAGTCAAACTCTTCTTTACGATGTCTTAGCGGATCGTCTCCTGCTGATCAGAAAATAACCCAGAAGGGTGATCAGGCCGCTGATCGCAACACAGATATAAAAGGTGATTCCCCGGCTGATCAGCTCCACATGGTAGGCCATAGTCTCCTCCATGACCCTGGAGAAGCCATCCAGCATCAGGTAATCTGACACACCCATCCCACCCGGTATGGGAACAAAATTAAAACCGATGGTGATAAGGCATTGCTTGGAAAAGATCATCTTCATCCTGGCCGTCTCTCCTCCCAGAGACCGGTAGACCAGCATAGGGACAAGAAACTGGCTCCCCCTCTGTATGAAATTCCATACAAAGGCACTGAAAACGATCCTTTTCTTTCCTGAGATCAGATCAGAGGAAGACTTATAATCACTTCTGATCTTCTCCAGCCTTTGTCTTTTCTTCTCCTTATTTCTCAGAAGTCCCTTATCACACAGAAAAAAAACAATCGAAAAGATGGGCACAAAGATGATATCTCCCTTCTTGAGAAGGAGGAGAAAAAAGACCGATAAGGCAGACAAGGTCACAAAACCGATACCGATCAGCAGTCTGGATATGTGACCGAAGCCGAAAACAGCGTCCGGGCTGATGGCTATGGACAATATACCGAGAGCAACCACCGACAGGGTATACATCATGAGATTCAGGACCAGGACCGATGTGGTCATCCCCGCCGGGATCCCATCCTTGATCATGAAATAGGCACTGGCCGGCTGGCCACCTGTCGCTGAGGGGGTGATCGCTGAAAAATAGACATCCGATGTGCTGTAGAGAAGCCCCCTGAACGGACTCCTGGGATAGCCCGCATACTTAAGGATCGCACAAAGAGCCACGCCCTCAAACCATACATAAGCCGCAGAAGCAGCCACCGCCAGAAGCAGCCAAACCTTATCTGCCGACTGAATGACCGCCATCAGGTCTCCGGCCGACATGTCATTGTTCTGCTTAAAGACCATCCTGATCGTCAGGGCTGCAAGCAGGACCGATACGACCGTCCATATGATGTTTTTATTAATCTTGGTATCCTTCTTATCCATTGCAGGGAATCTCTCAGTGTTTTTATCAATATTTTATCAATAGTACCATATCATGTCAAATATTTCTACTCTCATCTATTCTGATGTCAATCGAAATCGCATCAGCGAATCCTGCGCATTCCTCTCACGATCTAAAGTCACGAGAATCCTGCGTCAGAGATTGAAGTTTTGCTTTGGGTGGATAAGGGATAGCTATCGGATGTCTTCCCCTGTTATTTAATAAACATACCTACGATCGGCCCGATCCCGATGAC
>CADBNQ010000111.1 GCA_902796045.1 uncultured Lachnospiraceae bacterium
TCGATGGTGGAAGGAACAGTGTAGCGGGCACCGTCTGTAGCCTTGATCTCGATCACCTCTGCTGCCTTGGCAGTATCCTTGCCATAGCGGTCTTTTACATAGACAGCAGCGTTCTTACCTGCGCTGGCAGCTTCCTCGGAAACATAGTCAACCAGGTCATGTACATGGAGAACGTTACCGCAGGCGAAGATACCTTCTACGTTGGTCTCGAAGCTCTCATTAACGATGGGGCCGCTGGTGATGGGACTTAACTCTACCTGTGCCTGCTTGGACAGCTCGTTCTCCGGGATCAGACCTACGGAGAGAAGGAGTGTATCGCAGTCATAGTGCTCTTCTGTTCCGGGGATGGGCTTTCTGTCAGGGCCGACCTCTGCGATGGTCACGCCTGTCAGACGGTCTTTACCCTCGATATCAATGACAGTGTGGGACAGCTTCAGCGGGATGCCGAAGTCATCAAGACACTGAACGATATTTCTCTTCAGACCACCGGAGAAAGGCATAACCTCTGCAACAACCTTAACATCTGCTCCCTCGAAGGTCATACGTCTTGCCATGATCAGTCCGATATCTCCGGAACCAAGGATGACAACCTTCTTGCCGGGCATGAAGCCTTCCATGTTAACCAGTCTCTGTGCGGTACCTGCAGAATAGATACCTGCCGGACGATATCCCGGAATGTTGAGGGCTCCACGCGGACGCTCACGGCATCCCATGGCCAGTACAACGGCCTTGGCCTGATACTGGATCATACCCTCTTCTCTGTTCATCACGGTCACAACCTTATCATTGCTGATATCCATGACCATAGTGTGTAATTTGTACTCAATCTTAAGATCCATAGCCTGGTCGATAAAGCGCTGTGCGTACTCGGGACCAGTGAGCTCTTCCTTGAAGGTATGGAGACCGAAACCATTATGGATACACTGGTTCAGGATACCACCAAGCTGATTGTCTCTCTCTATAATTAAAATACTGTCAATTCCTTCTTTTCTGGCAGCGATTGCAGCAGCAAGTCCGGCAGGTCCGCCACCGATGACAATGATATCATATGATTTCATAACGATTATATTCCTCACTTTCTTTCAATCTGTCACGTTCAGTCTTAAGTGTCCGATCAATTCAGGTCTTCCTTGATCTTTCCAACCAGCATGTTGGAGCCGGTTCCCTTCTTGGTGATCTCAGTCATCGGAACACCCAGCTCTCTTGAAAGAATCTCCATTGCTCTCGGTGTACAGAATCCAGCCTGGCAGCGTCCTGCACCCTGACGGGTACGACGTTTTAATCCATCTAAGGATGTAGCTCCCAGAGGACGGTTGATAGCGTCAACGATCTCACCCTCTGTAACCATCTCACAACGACATACGATAGCGCCATATCTTGAGTCCTTGGCAATCATCTCGTTCTTCTCGTCGATGGAAAGCTCATCCATGTGAACGATGCCCTTACGCTTTGCGACGAAGTTATCCTTCTTCGGGAAGTTGAATTTATCCTCTATGATACCTACGATCATCTCAGCGATGGCAGGAGAAGATGTAAGTCCGGGGGACTCGATACCTGCACAGTCGAAGAAATTCGGTGCATCTGCTACTTCTTCTACGATGAACTCATGGTTGGCCTCATGGGCACGAAGACCTGCGAAAGAAGTGATAACCTTGTTCATAGGAAGACGGTCCTTGGTCAGGTGGCTTGCGGAAGCCTTCTGTACCAGGTCGTTGATGATCTCCTGTGTAGTGTTGGTTCCTTCCTTATCATCGATATCCGTAGCGGATGGTCCTACAAACATGTTGCCGTGGATGGTAGGAGCAGTCAGAACGCCCTTGCCCATCGGACCGGGAAGCGGGAAAATAGTTGCATGGAAATAATCACCAAGCTCTTTGTCCATCAGCAGGTACTCACCTCTTCTGGCAACGATCTTCATCTTCTTCTCGCTGACCATGTTGTGCATAACGTCTGCGTATACACCTGCTGCGTTGACAACAGCCTTTGTCTCAAGGGTACCCTTGTTGGTGACAAGTTCATAATGGTCGTCAAATTTCTTGATTTCCTTAACTTCTGTTTCAAACTGGAATTCTACGCCGTTAACTGCAGCGTTCTCTCCCATGGCGATGGCCAGGTTGAATGGGCAAACAATACCGCCTGTGGGCACATAAAGTGCTGCAATAGCGTTAGGTGTCAGGTTGGGCTCCATAGCAAGAAGCTCTTCCTTCTGAACGATCCTGGCTCCGGGAACACCGTTCTCATGAGCCTGTTCAAGCAGTCTGTCCAGATCCCCTACCTGCTCCGGAATAGTACAGACGATCAAAGATCCGTTCTTCTTTACCGGGAAGTCCAGTTCCTCTGCCAGCTGGTACATGAGCTCGTTACCACGAACATTCAACTTGGCCATCAGTGTACCTGGTTTACAGTCATAACCTGCATGAACGATACCGCTGTTCGCCTTAGATGAACCGCAGCATACATCATCACCCTTGTCCACTACCAGGACTTTTGCCTGATATTTGGAGAGCTCTCTGGCTGTACAAGTACCGGTAACACCAGCACCAATTACAATAATGTCATACATGTCTTTCTACCTCCATTTTTCAACAAGCCACAAAAATTCATATATATTTTACAACTTTTTAAGATGAATGTAAACACATGATTTTATATAAAATCAATATAATATCATAGTTTTAACAAAAAAGAGTTGGCGAATACTTTTTTCTTTATTATATTAAAGACTGGCAGAATGTTTATCTCCTTTACCCTGGAAATCACTGGCTTTGAGCGGACTGATTTTGAGAGCCCTTATTTTCGTCCGCTCACTCACGCGGATTCGTCGAGACGTATCCAATTGATCTTATAGAGTCAACTCTGACAACCATAATAATTTGCCCCCTCCTATCTGATAAATATTTCTATTATTGACAATAATAATTATAATGTTTATAATAACAATCATAAAATGTATGGGGTGGTGACATATAGTGAAAAAAGCTTCCTACAATATCCTGCCTGCAACACAGGAGATCCTGAAAACTGTGGGTGAACAGATAAAGCTTGCAAGACTCAGGCGGGATCTGTCTGCAGAACTTGTAGCAGAACGAGCCGGTATCAGCCGATCTTCTCTATGGAAAGTTGAGTCTGGCAACCCTGCTGTAGCTATGGGAATATATGCAGCTGTCCTACATGCTCTGAATAATATGGATCAGGATCTGCTGCTGATTGCTAAAGATGATGAGATGGGCAGACATCTTCAGGATCTGAACCTGTTAACAAGAAAGCGAGCCTCGAGGAGGAAATGATCATGCCGGCCATGTCAAAAACTATCTATGTATATGACAGCTTCAGCAATGCAGAGCCGCAGCTTATGGGGAGACTTTATGTTGATTTAATCCGCGGAAGGGAAAGCTATTCCTTTGAATACGATTATGAATGGCTAAGTTCAGCAAAACTGAGGGTCAGCCTGGATCCCGAATTGGGAACATTTCCTGGAAGACAATATCCATCAGGAAAAACCATTTTCGGACTGTTTGCAGACTCTTCCCCGGATCGCTGGGGACGTGTCCTCATGAACAAGAGAGAACGGATCAAAGCAGATAAAGAATCCAGAAAACCTGCAAAGATGTTTGACAGCGATTATCTTCTGGGTGTATATGACGAAACACGCATGGGAGGAATCCGGTTGAAGACAGATGCCGAGGGACCATTTTTGTCTAATGACGAAGACTCGGCAGTACCTCCCTGGGCATATCTGCGCACTTTGGAAGAAGCATCAAGACATTTTGAAAATGACAATTCAGGACTTACAGATAAATGGCTGAACCAGCTGATCAGGCCCGGGTCATCTCTTGGAGGTGCAAGACCCAAGGCTACAGTAATAGATCAAAAAGGGAACCTTTGGATTGCCAAGTTTCCCTCTAAAAATGATGAAAATGATACCGGTGCCTGGGAAAAGGTTGCTCATGATCTTGCAGCAATGTGCGGATTAAATGTCATGGAGGCAAAACTCGAGAAGTTCTCCCACTTCGGAAGTACTTATCTGGTAAAGCGCTTTGATCGTGACAGAGACAGAAGGATCCATTATGCTTCAGCAATGACATTGCTTGGCAAAACAGATGGAGATTCTGCAGCAGACGGAACAAGCTATCTGGATATTGCTGCCCTGATCAAAGCCAGCGGTGCCAGGCCGAAAGCGGACCTCCTGGAACTTTGGAAACGAATCGTCTTTAATATGGCTATCACTAACAGTGATGACCACCTGAGAAACCATGCGTTTTTGTTACGTCCGGCCGGGTGGGCATTATCCCCACTCTTTGATGTAAATCCTGTTCCCTATGGAGATGAGCTTTCATTAAATGTTGATGAATATGATAATCGCATCAATATAAAGACAGCTATTGATGTAGCTGCATACTATGGCATCAAAGAATCTGAGGCTGTCAGTATTGCAGATGAGATGCTTCATATAGTAGGTGATAATTGGATGCGACTTGCAAAAGATTGTGGTCTGTCACGCGGGCAGATTGAAGCAATGCGCCCGGCTTTTGGACTTGTACTATAGTAGTTTATCCTTAAATCTGTGTAAAAGTAGAACTACACAGACCTAAAGATAAATACACAGCTGAAAAACTGATCAGTAAGTTGAAGGACATGGATATGATCAAATTGGAAGGATACTGCTATATCCTTTTCTATGTAAGAACAGAGCTAACATATTCCCTTCATGGATAATTCGTCTTTGATATGTTAAAAGAACTGGTTCCTATCGTAAAAATGAGAAATATCTGCAAAAATACAAAAAATAGGATTATTATCACCTTCACCCTGGAAATCACCGGCAGCCACAAACACAGCCCGGCTTCGGGCGCGGCGGAAACCGGCAGGAATCAGTAAATGTAAATGGGATCCGCAGCAACAATCTTGATCAGGGGAAGAACATCAGCCTATAGGAGAAGACCGTTTGCAGTAGTTTGCGAAGCTGAGGTTTGCGCTAGCACCGCCACCGAGCGCTTGTCTGAGCGCAGCGAGTTTTGCGCGAATGGCGGTAAATCAGCGCGCGAACCGAA
>CADBNQ010000112.1 GCA_902796045.1 uncultured Lachnospiraceae bacterium
ATCCTTTTGTTTATTGGTTATGATCAGGAAATTCTTCATATGGTTTCTTCCTATATCTTTTATCATTATAAAAGACTCACTTGCAAGGTCAGACTTCTCTGTGGGCTGTCTCCACCACCCCGTCTGCCTCCTCTTTGCTGATCAGGTGGCTGTCAGACTGTACGGACAGATAAAGGAGGTATTCGATATTGCCTTCCGGCCCTCTGACCGGTGAGTAATCAAGTCCGAGGAGGGAAAAACCGGCCGAGACAGCAAAGTCCATGATGGTAAGAATGACTTCCTTGTGGACTGCCTTATCTCTGACCACACCCTTTTTCCCTACCTTGTCCCTGCCCGCTTCAAACTGGGGTTTGATCAGGCAGACAAGGCGTCCTTCTGCTTTCAGGCAGTTTCTGACCGGAAGAAGGATCTTGGTCAGGGAGATGAAGGACACATCGACAGAGGCAAAATCGATAGCTTCTCCGATGTCCTCCGGCCGGACATAGCGCATATTGGTCTTCTCCATGCAGACCACTCTCTCGTCATTGCGTAGTTTCCAGTCCAGCTGTCCCCTGCCCACATCCACTGAATAGACCTTTGCGGCTCCGTTTTGAAGCATACAATCTGTAAAGCCCCCCGTGGAGGCTCCCACATCCATGCAGGTCAGACCGTCAAGGCTGATGGCAAAGACCTCCAGGGCTTTCTCCAGTTTCAGGCCGCCCCGGCTGACATATTTCAGGGAGGGTCCCCTGACTTCCACTGTGGCGGCGGCTTCACTGTCAAATACTGCCCCGGCCTTATCCTCCTTCTGTCCCTTTATGTAGACGATCCCTGACATGATCATGGCTTTAGCTTTCTCCCGGGAAGGGGCAAGACCCTTTTCCACCAGTATTAGATCAAGACGCTGTTTCATGGATTCCTCCTGTCAATATCTTCTGTCAGTCAGTGCCATAAGCAGGTCCTTCAGAAATGGATTCTCGCCGGAAAGCTGGTCAAAAAGACCGATAGCTTCCCTGGTAAGCCTTGCCTGGTCTTCCCTGGCCTGGTCCAGCCCGGTCAGGCTGACGTAGGTATTTTTCTCGTTCTTCTCATCGCTGCCTGCAGGTTTCCCCAGCTCTTTCGTGGTGGACGTCCGGTCAAGGATGTCATCCTGGATCTGAAAGGCCAGACCCACTTTCCTGGCGATGGCCTCGATCCCGGCGACCTCCTCCTCGGGAGCGCCTGCCAGCACAGCGCCGATCATCATGGCGCACTCGATCAGAGCGGCCGTCTTCTTCTCATGAATAAAAAGGAGTTTGTCCATGGAAATGGCCTGTCCTTCACTCTCCACGTCCACGGTCTGGCCCCCGATCATGCCGTAGATACCAGGTTTGGCAGTCAGAATCTGCATAGCCCTGGCTGTCCTGATATCTCTCTCTGTTCCATTAAATGCTCCGGCAGCAGTCTCAAAGGCATAGTTGAGCAGGGCATCCCCTGCCAGGATGGCCATCGCCTCCCCGAATACTACATGGGCTGTCTTCCTGCCGCGGCGGTAGTCATCATTGTCCAGAGCAGGCAGGTCGTCATGGATGAGGGAATAGGTGTGGATCATCTCAACAGCTGCCATGAAGGGTTCGATCAGGTCTCTGTCTTCTCCCCCATACATCTGGTAGGTCTCGTCCATCAGGAGGGGCCGCAGCCTCTTTCCGCCTGCCCTCATGGTATAGTTCATGGCCTCAAGAACTGTTTTCTGCCATCCCTCCTCTTTGGGGAGGAAGCGGCAGACGATCTCCTCAGTCTTTGCTGTCTTCCTGGACAAGATGTCCCCCGTTTTCTCCTTCATGCTGTCCCTCCTGCAATATCTGTATCTCTTTTTCGGTTTTATCCAGATTCTTGCTGCATCTGTCCAGCAGCTTCATCCCTTTTTTATATAAGTCCATGGAGTCAGAGAGCGGAAGCTCCGGATCCTCCATCTGCGCAATGATCTCCACCAGTTCCTTAAAAGCATCTTCGATCAGAAATCTGTTTTTTGCCATTACTGTCACCTCTGTGATTCCTCCGGTCCCTCCGGAACCTTCATGACTGTTACTTCTCCGTCTGCAAAGACCAGGACAAAGGGGCGGTCCGGTTCAACCTGCGTGACAGAACTGATGGGCTGTCCACCAGTGTCCCGGGCGAAAACAAAGCCGCCTTTAAGCCTCTCTGCAGGGGAGGCTGCCGACAGTTTCTCTGCCAGAAGTGCCAGCCTGTGCTTCCGGTCTGTCAGCTTCTGGTCCATCAGGTGATCAAGCTTCCCCCTGATCTCCCTGCACCGCATCTGCTGTCTGAAAAGAGCGGTGCCCGGATGTTTTGCCGCCAGAAGTCCGCGATTGACCTCATAGAGGCGGCGGTAATGTGCCAGCTTCTCTTTGATGGCCTGATCCAGCATACTTCGGTATCCGGCCATCTGCTGAAGCACAGAATAGATATCAGGGATGGCCATCTCGCAGGCGGCAGACGGGGTTGCCGCCCTGACATCGGCACAGTAGTCCGCAATGGTCATGTCTATCTCATGTCCGGTTCCGGATATGACCGGGGTCCGGGCCTGAAAAATGGCATCCGCCAGTTCTCTCTCATTAAAGGCCCAGAGGTCTTCCATGGACCCGCCCCCTCGTCCGATGATGATGATGTCCACATCGTGGCTGTCAAAATAGCGGATCCCCCGGGCAATGGAAGCAGCGGCTCCCTCGCCCTGTACCCTGGCAGGATAAAGAATCAGCTGCACATAAGGGTTCCTCCGGCGGGCTATGCTGGTGATGTCCTGAATTGCCGCGCCCGTAAGAGCAGTGACGATCCCAATCCTCTCAGGATAGGGGGGCAGTTCTTTCTTTCTCTCAAAGTCAAAATACCCTGCCTCATAAAGCTCCTGCTTGAGCTTCTCATAAAGGATATAGAGCTCACCGATCCCTGCGGATGAAATCTTTCTGGCGTAAAGCTGGTAGCTTCCGTCCCGTTCAAAGACTGTGATACGGCCGCTCACTGTCACCTGCTGTCCGTTCTCGAGCCGAAAGGACAGACCGGCTGCCCTGTCTGATGAAAACATGATGCAGCGGATCGCGCTGTGGGCATCCTTAAGACTAAAATAGATATGCCCGGAAGAGTGATATTTGCAATTGGAGACCTCCCCCTTGATCTCTATGTTCCTCAGGGCATAGTCTCCGTCAAAAACCCTGCGGATGTAGGCATTGATCTGGGATACGGTAAAGACTCGCTTCATAGATCAGTATTCTCCTGCAAAGCATTATGGCGATGCATCTGCACAGACATACGCATCGCCAGTTGTTATGCCAGCTTGGCCAGGACCCCGTTGATAAACCTGGGGGCCTCCTCACTGCAATAGATTCTGCCAAGCTCCACTGCTTCATTGATCGCGACACCCACAGGGATATCCTCATCCGCGAGGATCTCGTAGACTGCCAGTCTCAATATGGCAAGCTCTGCCTTGCCAAGGCGGGTGATCCTCCACCCTTCGCAGATCTCCATGATCTTTGCATCGTAATCCGGCAGTCCTGCAATGATTGCAGCGAGCTTCTCTCTGATATACTTCTCATCAGGCTCTTCGATCTCCTGATGGGTCTCGAAGTAGTCCTCGACCTGTTCCCGGAGTTCCTCCTCCGTATTAAACTCAATTCTGAAGAGAAGAAGGAAGATCGTCTCTCTCAGCTTTCGTCTTGTCATCCTCATGGAGGGACCTCCTTCAGTGGTTTCCGGCCTCTGTTAAAACACCGGCAATCCTGATGTTGACGTTGGTAACATGCAGGCCGGTCATAGTCTCGATGGCATTCTTCACCTTGTCCTGGACCTCCTGGGAAGTCTTAGGGATGCTGACGCCGTAATAGAGGATGAGGCTGAGCCTTACCTCCACGTCTTCGCCGGTGATCTCCACCTTGACACCCTTGGACAGGTTCTTCATGCCCAGCTTGCTGACGATCTCGTTGGTGATGTTGCCTGACATTGTCGCAACGCCATCCACTTCTGTGGCAGCCAGCCCTGCGATCACAGCAATCACTTCGTCAGCAATCTGCACCTGTCCGATCTCTTCTACTTTATATGAATGGTTCAATTTCTCCTTGTCCATGAAAAATCCTCCTTGATCATATTTCTATATCATTATAACCATACCTGCCATCTTTTGCAACAGGAAAAGGCGGTCTGAGCAGAGGACAGATTCCCCTCTAGGCCTGTCAGGACAGGTCGGAAGACTCCT
Source organism: uncultured Lachnospiraceae bacterium (assembly GCA_902796045.1). Lineage (GTDB taxonomy): Bacteria > Bacillota > Clostridia > Lachnospirales > Lachnospiraceae > Anaerobutyricum. The sequence goes on from CADBNQ010000112.1 coordinate 4,205, forward strand.
GGCTGTCCTCCTCGGGGCTCTCCTCAGAAAGCTCCTTTTCGGCTTCTTCCTCTGTGTGGTCTTCAGGCCTGTCAAAGAGGGCATTCACAAAGGCGTCCGGATCAAACTTCTGCAGATCGTCAATCTGCTCACCCACGCCGATATACTTCACCGGAATCCCCATCTCTGACTGGATGGCGATGGCAATACCGCCCTTGGCAGTACCATCAAGCTTGGTCAGCACAATGCCGCTTACATCTGTGACTTCCTTGAACTCTCTGGCCTGAACGACAGCGTTCTGTCCGGTGGTGCTGTCCAGGACGATCAGGGTCTCAAGAAAGGCTTCGGGGAATTCCCTCTCGATCACACGCCGGATCTTTCCAAGCTCATTCATCAGATTCTTTTTGTTGTGGAGGCGTCCAGCTGTATCGACCAGCAGGATATCCGCATTTCTGGATTTTGCTGCCTGACAGGCGTCAAAGACGACCGCTGCCGGGTCAGCACCCTCCTGGTGGGCGATGATGTCCACACCAGCCCTTCTGGACCACTCAGTCAGCTGTTCGATGGCTGCTGCCCGGAAGGTATCTGCCGCTGCCATGATCACTTTCTTATTCCTGGCTTTCAGCTGGGAAGCCATCTTCCCGATGGTGGTGGTTTTTCCGACACCGTTGACTCCGATGATCAGAACCACTGAAGTCCTGTCTTCAAATGCGTAGGCATCCTCCGACACCTCCATCTGGTCTTTAATGATGTCAATCAGAAGCTGTCTGCAGGCAGCCGGCTCCTTGATCTTTTCCTCCTTCACCTTTTCCTGGAGGTTCTCTATGATATTCATGGTAGTATCGACACCCAGGTCGCCCATGATCAGGATCTCTTCCAGTTCTTCATAGAAATCATCATCTATCTTGCTGAATCCGTGGAAAAGAGAATCCAGCCCTGAGGCGATACTGTCTCTGGTTTTGGTCAGACCGCTGACCAGTCTGCTGAAAAATCCCATAATACTGTCCTTTCTTCAATCATTCTATTGATCATCGTCCAGATTGCCCTTCTTAAGATCAGGCCAGCTGCCTGTCGATCAGGTCCACAGAGATCAGGGTGGAGACCCCTTTCTCCTGCATGGTAATCCCGTAGAGGGCCTCAGCCGCAGTCATGGTCCCCCTCCGGTGGGTAATGACGATAAACTGAGTATCTGCCGATAACTTCTTTAAATATTTTGAGAAGCGGATGATATTGGCATCATCCAGGGCTGCCTCGATCTCGTCAAGCAGGCAGAATGGTGATGGCTTGAGCTGCTGGATGGCAAACAGGAGGGCGATGGCTGTCAGTGCCCTTTCGCCGCCTGACAGGAGAAGAATGTTCTGAAGCTTCTTTCCCGGAGGCTGGGCGACAATCCGTATGCCGCATTCGAGGATATTCTCCTCATCCATCAGCATAAGGTCTGCCTTTCCTCCCTCAAACAGACTGCCAAAGACATGCCGGAAGGCTGCCCTGATATTTTCAAACTGCTCGGTAAAGAGCTCCTTCATGGCCCTGTTGAGGTCGCTGATCATCTTTTTCATGTTCTCTTCCGCCTGAAGGATGTCATCATACTGGGTCTTCATCAGGCTGTAGCGTTCGCCCACCTCTTTATACTCTTCGATGGCATTGATATTGACGCTGCCCAGCTGTCTGATCTGCCGGACAGTCTCCTTCTGATCCCTGCGGTAAGAGGCTGCTTCCCCAGGCCGGATCTCATATTGTTTAAGCTCCTGGGCGTAATTATAAGTGATCTCATAATTCTCCCACATATGGTTGATCTGTTCTTCCAGACTTTCTCTGATTTTCTCAAGACGGTTATCCATCCGGTCCGTTTCCTTTTCCAGAAGGATAAGTCGCTCATTCAGTTCACTTTGCCGGTCAAATATCTTCTTCTGTCTGGCCTGCAGGTCTTTTTGTACGGATCTCAATTCCTTCAGGGTGCCGTCAATCCGGCCGATTTCCTCAGAAAGAGCTGTAATCCGGCGGCCCAGATGGTCTGCTCCGCTTTGAAGCTCTTCATTCTCCGCCCTTAAGCCACGGGCTTTTTCCCGGTTCTCCTCCTCCTGTTCGGAAAGGTCCTGTGCTTCCCGGGCCAGTCTCTCTATCTCGTGACTGTGGAAGGTCAGCTGCTGTTCTGTTCTGGAAAGAGCAAGGGCAAGTTCATTTCTCTCCTGCTCCCTGGCAGCGATCTCCTGCTCCAGATCTTCAATCTGCTGATTCAACTGTCTGATCACGTCATGGTTTTCTTCATGCAGCTTCTCACTGCTTTCCTGCTCTCTGGCAAGCTGGTCCATCTGGGAGAGGATATCGGCCAGCTGTTCTTTCAGGATCTTATGGTCAGCCTTTAGAGAAAGGATCTCCTTATTAAGCTCCTCCCCTCTCTTCCTGACATCCGGGAGCTGCTGGGAAAGGTCATGGAGACGCAGTCTCCATCCGGCAAGGTCTTCTGAGACGGTTTCAAGTTCTCCGGAGACCTTCTTTCTCTCCTTCCGCAGGGCATCGATTTCCTGGCGGAGTCCGCTGCACAGGGCTTCCTTTTCCTTTGTCAGAGCTCTGCATTCCGCGACCTCCCTTTTTCTTCCCAGAAGGTTGCCGGCATGTTTAAAAGCCCCGCCGGTGATAGCGCCACCCGGATTGAGGAGTTCTCCCTCCAGGGTGACGATCCTGAGGCTGAAATTGTTCTTCCTGTTCAGATAGAGAGCATGGTCAATCGTTTCAACAACGATCGTTCTGCCCAGAAGGGAGATGATCAGGTCCCTGAAACGATCATCCGCACTCACCAGATCACTTGCCAGGCCGATCACGCCCTCTTCCTCCAGAATATAGGGGGAGATGCTGATATTTCTCCGGCGGATATTGGACAGGGGCAGGAAGGTTGCCCTTCCCAGACGGTGTTTTTTCAGGTAGGAGATCATCTCCTTTGCTGTATCACTGTCCTCTGTCACAATATTCTGCAGGGCTCCGCCCAGAGCGATCTCGATGGCGGTCTCATACTTCTTATCCATGGTCAGGATATCTGCCACCACACCCAGGATCCCCTGATGCCTCTTCTTCTGCTCCATCACCGACCTGATCGAGTCATGGTAGCCGTCATATCTCTCGGAAATATTCCTCAGAGTCTCATAATGGGATCTTGCCCTGAGCATCTCCTGGTTCTCACGGTCAAACTGCTGGTTTAACTCCTTCTCCCTCTTCCTGAGGGCATCTTTTCTGGCTGTCAGCTCTTCTTCCTTTAATGACAGTTCTTCTTCTTTCTGCCGAACCTGACTATACTCCTGGTTCAGGGCACGGGCCTTCTCTTCCTGCTCTTTCTGTTCGGACTGAAAGGCGATCAGCCTGCTGTTGTACTCTGCATTACGGATCCCCAGCTGCTCCTCCATAGTCTGGTAGCGGCTCATCTTCTCCTTGGCATCCGTATCACTGCTGATCATGGAAAAGAGTCTGTCCCTCTCTCCCTGGGCTTCTTCGCTGCAGGCATCTTTACGTTTCCTTAAAACCTCCAGCTCAAGCTCCTGGTCAGAAAGGGCTTCCCTGCGCTTCTCTATCTGTGCGGATAGTTTCTCCCGCTCCTCCTTATGGGCTGAGATTTCCTTTTCCTTCCCGGCCCCATCCTCTTTCTCAGAAGCAGCCAGCTCCTCGTAGTGGGCAGCCAGCCTGGTGTTGGATTCTATTCCCAGAGACAGTTCCTGCTTCTTTTTTTCCAGGTCCTCCCTCTCAGTGCTTTTCTCCTCACGCAGGGCAGACGCCTGATCACTCTTGCCGGAGACCTCCTCCAGCTCTCTGCTCAGCTTTTCATTCTCCTCTCTGATCGCATCGGCAGCAGCCCTGGTATCCTGGAGGTCCTTTCTGCTGATGTCAGCCCGGCGCTCCAGATCCCTGGCTTCGTCCTTGAGGCGTCCCTGATCATAGAGGAAGAGGTGAATATCCAGCTCTTTTTCTTTTTCTTTCAGACGCAGGTATTCCCTGGCCTTCTTTGACTGGCTTTCCAGGGGACCGACCCTGGCCTCCAGCTCCTTCAGGATATCTGTCACTCTCTCCAGGTTCTGATGTTCCTGTTCCAGAGCCTTCTCCGTGACAGCCCTGTTCTTTTTATATTTCGCGATCCCGGCAGCCTCGTCAAACAGCTCACGGCTGTCCTCGATCTTTCCGCTGAGAATCTTCTCGACCTGGCCCTGGCCGATGATGGAATACCCTTCCTTGCCGATGCCGGTGTCATAGAAGATCTCCACAATATCCCTTCTGCGGCAGATGCTGCCATTGATCATGTACTCACTCTCTCCGGACCGGTAGACCCGTCTGGCCACCTTCACTTCATCGTAATCCAGGCTGATCTTCCTGTCCGTATTGTCAAAGACCATGGCCACATAGGCAAAGCCCAGGGGCTTGCGGTTCTCTGTCCCGGAGAAAATGACATCTTCCATCCTGGACCCGCGAAGCTGCCGGGCGCTCTGTTCTCCGAGGACCCAGCGGACTGCGTCTCCGATGTTGCTCTTTCCGCTTCCGTTGGGGCCAACGATGCCGGTAATGCCATGAGGGAACTCAAAGGTAATTTTATTGGCAAAGGATTTAAATCCATTTATCTCTATACTTTTTAAATGCATCTTAAATCATTCCTTTTCCTGCTGACTCCTGAGCATCAGAATGGTCTCATAAGCCGCAATCTGCTCTGCTCCCTTTTTTGTCCTGCCGGCACCTGAGGCATAGCCCTTGTCTCCGATATAAGCCTTCACTTCAAATTCTTTATTGTGGTCGGGTCCCTTTTCTCCTGTCAGCTTGTAGGTCAGTTTGCCCCATTCTCTGGCCTGGACGTATTCCTGCAGAATAGTCTTGGCGTCATAAAAGAGGGTCTTATCCTCCACGTCCTTGAGAAGATACTCCCGAATGAATCCGGCTGCCTGGTCCAGGCCGCCATCCAGGTAGATGGCGCCGATCACTGCTTCAAATGCGTCGGAGAGGATGGAGTCTCTCTCTCTTCCTCCCGTGAGGTCCTCTCCCCTGCTCAAAAGCAGGTATTTCCCCAGAGAGATATCTCTGGCACAGTATGCCAGGGTGTATTCACAGACCAGGCTGGACCGGAGCTTGGTCAGCTTACCCTCGTCCTTGTCCGGATACCGGCGAAAGAGATAATCAGACATGGTCAGCTCAAGGACCGCGTCTCCAAGGAATTCCAGGCGCTCATTGTTCTCTTTTCTTTTCTTTTTACTTTCATTGGCATAGGAGCTGTGCGTGAGGGCCAGCAGGAGCAGGTCTTTATCCTTAAAACTGTATCCTATGGTCTTCTCCAGCTCATGATACTTTATCGGTTTCATGCCTTTTCCTCCGCCTTCCGGGCAAAGCGGTCCCTGATCTTCCCGTTGATGTCCTCCTCCTTGAAGGACAGGCACTGGAAGATGGCGTTCCTGGTCTCCTTGGGCCCGGCATTGCCATGGATCTTCACCACCAGTCCGTTGAGGCCCAGGAGGGGAGCTCCTCCATATTCCGTGGCGTCAAAGGTCTTCATGGTTTCCTTGATGGAAGGCTTAACCAGAAGTCCTCCGATCTTTCCCCTCAAGGAAGACATCATTCCCTCTTTGATGATCCTGATCAGGGTGGAAGCCAGTCCTTCCATGAACTTTAAAATGACATTTCCCACGAAGGCTTCCGTGACGATGACGTCCGCTTCGCCTGAGAGAAGGTCTCTGGCCTCGATGCTGCCGGTAAAATTGATGTCACTGCAGTCCTTGAGCAGAGGATAGGTTTCCTTTACCAGGGCGTTTCCCTTGGCTTCTTCCTCACCGATATTGACGATAGCGACACGGGGATTCGCAACTCCCACCACATGTTCCATATAGATGGCACCCATCTGGGCGAACTGGACCAGGTGCTCAGGCCTGGCATCCACATTGGCACCGCAGTCGATCAGGAGGGAGACCCCCTTCTCAGTGGGAATCAGAGGGGCAAGGGGCGCTCTCTTTACACCCTTACACTTGCCCACCAGCACCTGGCCTCCCACCAGGACGGCACCTGAACTGCCGGCAGATATAAAAGCATCGCACTCTCCTGCCTTCACAGAACGGAGGCCGACAACCAGAGAAGAATCTTTCTTTTTCTTGATGGCCACAGCCGGTGACTCATCACAGCTGATCTCCTCGCTTGTGTGGGTGATCAGTACCTGGTCTCCGGGATACTGGTATCTGGCCAGTTCCTTCTCAATCTGTTCCTGGTCGCCAAAAAAATGTATCCTGATATTTTTATTCTCATTGATCGCGTTCACAGCACCATGGATGATCGCTCCCGGGGCATTATCCCCGCCCATGGCATCCAGGGCGATCGTTATCCTCTTATCCATAAATGATTTCCTCCTGTCTATTCTCCGCAAAGCATAAATGATGGAATACTCACGCCATGATGGCTCTCCGAGATGACATGCTCCTGGCCCATTCTGCTGAAGAATCCGACGAATTTCCCATTGTACGCATAAGTACCCGTCATGGAGTACCAGGGAGCGATCCCGTAATCTGCTGCATCCTTGTCAGCCTTGCCCGGCAGGGTGATCATGGCTGTGCATGGTGTGTGGAAGGCCATGGCCACAAAGCCTTTGTCCGTCAGGCGGTCTACCACTGCCGTCCATTCTTCCAGGCTTAGATCCCCGCCTGCATAGACCCCGTGGGAATCATAGTCATCTTCCGGTTTAATGATCCATCTGTCTTTATTCTCCTTGATCTCACGAAGATCCAGTCCGGGTGTATCTGTCCTGAGCCGCCATGTGGGCAGGATATGGTCACAGACAAAGTTCCACTCCTCTTCTGTCAGGAAAGCTCTTGTCTGGTCGTCTCTCAGAGCCACATTGATCATCTTGGCATGAGGGACCGTGGTCCGGAAATGTCCGATCAGGACTGTTTTTTCCATGGCCACTGCATCAATCAGCGCCCTGCACTCGTCATAATGGGCTGCGATATCGCTGGTACAGACTCTCCGGTATACTGCGTCAAAGGCCATCCCGTCCACAGGATCTGTAAGGGCCTGTCCGTCAAAGGCAAGCTCTCTGATATCCACGAAGCGGGCAGTGATCCCTGCCCTCTCAAATGCTGCCAGATACCTGGTCACATCGCTCATGGTCACCATGTCCTTAAAATCTGTGATCAGTACTCTGGGATGCTTCCTTGCATGGGTATCAGAATAATAAGTCTCAAGAAATGCCCTGACCCAGGAATCAAACAGTTCAAACTGGGCCGGCTTGTGGGCCCGGCAGAATTCTTTAAAGCTGTCAGTCAGTTCTACTGCCTCGCAGCCGATCATGGTCCGGCTCATGGCAGCTGTCCCATCGGTGTTGAACTCACAGAACTTGAAGCTTAAGTCATCTTCATTCAAGAAGAAATCAAAACGGCTGATCGGGAGCTTTTCTTCATAATTACATGGAAGAAGGATCAGGTCCTCCACCTTCTTCGGAAAAGCAAAAAGCTTCCTGTATTCAGGGTTCTCCACATAGTGGGTGATGGCCTTGCTCAGAATCCTGTGTGTCATCTCCACTGTCCGATGCATAAATGCCAGATCGGCTTCTGTATAAAAGGCAGGCACAAAGGAGAAGGGGGCCGGGAATCCGTACACATAGCAGTCAGAATCTGCCACATGAGCAGCCGCAGCTTCCCTGCCTGCGTAATCTCCCCCCAGACTGCGGATAATATCCAGATATTCTTCACGTTCTTTTTTCATGAAATACTTCCTTTCCTGCTGCAATATTTCAGGTCACTAACCTATTAATTTTATCACAAAACAGGTCTTAAATACAAGTCCAGGACTCAAAGAAGGTCAGGCGGCATTACAATTCTTCATATAAACTGATATATTCTTCTGCCTGCTTCTCCCAGGAGTAGTCCTCCTCCATGCACCTTGCCGCCATCTGATTCCACGCATCCTTATGACCGGTATAGAGGTCTTCCGCCTCCAGGATCGTGGCAAGCAGGGATCC
>CADBNQ010000113.1 GCA_902796045.1 uncultured Lachnospiraceae bacterium
GGTGGAAGGCCTGGAAAACGGCCTGAACCTCCAGGACTACGTCTACCAGAACCTGAACATGTTCTCCGACGAAGCAAAGGACACGGAATTCATCATCGACAGAAAGTACGTCTCCTTAATCATCGACTTCTTCGGCAAACACGTTACCTTCCACGAAAAAGGAGACGACAAAGTCTCCTGCCGCCTCAAGGTCAGCACCATGGCCATGAAACACTGGGCAGTGGAACACGCCAACATCGTCCGGGTCATCTCCCCGGAACCCCTGGTCGAAGAAATCCGGGAAGAAATCCGGAAGGCGATGGAGTTATATGATGTCCAACTGTAATGAAAAGCAAAGGTGACACTTGATGAGTATAAAGTACCAACCGGAATTGTTTGATCATTATCTCAAAGAAAATGGACGAATGGGCAGGGTTCCCGGATCTGATGTGGGATCTTGGCTTTGAGATGGATTGCGAACACAGCTTTGATGAGTATCGTAAAAACAGCACGTTGAAACTGAAAGAGGCAAATTCGGAGAGAGAAAGAAAACGCAATATCCTCTATCTCCTGGAACATGCGGATTTACAGATCGTTGGCAACTATCTGTTCTCACATTGGCGATATTACACACACTGGGCTTATAGTTATGATGAATATGATGTGGATTTTCTAAGACGAATAATTACAATACTAAAAGAAAAATATATAGGCGTGTGAGAACGCCCGTATACAAGGGAAAGTAAATATGGGCAATATTTTTGGGGAATAGACGATTGAAAGACTTTTTCTGTAGAAGGGTTTGTTACGGACGGGACTTGGCAGTATAGAGTAAGGACTGTGAGATGAACGGAAAGGAGTTCACAGATGGACATAGAGGAAAACGTCTTTGATCATATCCTGTATGAATTCTATATGTATCTGCGTGCTTCAGTTTCCCGTGCCGATAATCAGTTTGTGAATAATCTACTGGTTGACAGCCGGGAGGTACATCTGCGGAATCTGGTTCTGTTTTTCAGCGAAAAGAAGGAAAGCAATATCCATTATTCCACGTATATCAATGTGGCGCTTCCGGATGCAGTTGATCGGAAAACACACAATGAAATACAGAAGGTCTTGAGCAATGCAACTTGCCATCTGCTGGCAGGAAGAATGGAATCCGGTTTCAAGCGGAAAACAGTGAAAGCAGAAACAGATATTTTTCCTAGGATGCGCCGCCTGATCAGGAGATTTGTTCAGGAGATGAATAGGTATCCGCGGCCAGAATATACGGAGTTGTGGAAGGATCCGGAGATTCAGGGCAGGGCGGAGGAGATCCTGGGACTGACGCAGGAGCTGGAGTGGGTTGTGCTGGAACCTGTTACGACAGAGTGAAAATATCGTACTATCCGCATTGAAGCCTTGCAAAAATAGAAATTGATGCGGATTGAGCTACAAAGCTTGGAAAGATGTTTTTTTCGGGCTTGCTTTTTGAGTTGTGACGGCTGGTATGAAATGATATAATTATACGAAAATTGCCGCTTTACGCAAACAAACGGGGAAAAACAATATAACAAACCAATTGTTCTGAAGGGAGAGAAGACGATGGCTAAGCGTTTGATCGAAGATATCAGAGTCGGTGAATCTGCTGGCGGTATTGCTTGTGGCCCGGTCGGTGGCAGCATTGTTGTTGAAATGATGATTCGCAACACCGAGGACAATTCTGTCAGCTATCACCAGATTGTCGAAACAGAAGGAATGCCGACGCTTTTGGAAGCGGAAGAAAGTCTGTTCGATATTCTGATCGAGGAGGATTTCGAGGACAAGCAGGCTTGGGCAAAAGTGGAGGAAGCGCAAATCGGCGGATATTGCGGGTATAGTGAGTTCTATGATGATGTAAAAAATCAGGAAGCCTTTGATGAAGAAGATGCTCCACTCTGGAAGCTTTTGGTCTTCTTTACCCGGGCCAGTTGGGAAGCAATTGAAAAGATGAAGCCACAGTTTATAGGCAAGGCTTTGGAAGATATCGATGTTCCGGTATGTGATGTGGAACAGGAATACCTTGACGATCAAGAGGAATAATGACGGTATGAAAACATATACTTTTCCATATGGCGGTTCCTTTGGCAATGGCGATAGCTGGGATAATACGATCGATGTTGAATTGACAAATAAGGATGCTGCTCGCCTGGAAGAATCTGCTCATAAAGAACCTAGGTGGCGCTTAGATGAGGATCCTGAGATTGATGATATTTACGATAAGGTTTATAAAGCTGCTTACAAACAGGAAATCAAAAACATTCCGGACTTCATTCTCGATGAATTGCGCCGGGATTATGACAAAGGCAGTAAACGAGTGTCCAATTTGAAGCTGGCTAAAGAGTATTTGGAGGATACATCTATTCATGTGAGTTATCCGGAAAAATTACAGGAGCTCGATGAAGAGAACGATTAAGTAAAAATAATCTGAATAATGGCGATAGAACCGGCAATATCTGTCGGAAAATCGGAAAGACGAGGGGAATATCATGAGCAAGATTACGGGTAAAGAGTATCCGCTTAATAAGATTTTTTGTTCTGATTTTGAGTATCATATACCCGTGTATCAGCGGCCGTATGCGTGGACGGAAGAAGAAACAGGGACACTATTTGATGACCTGTTTGATTTTTATTCCACTCGCTCTTCTGAAAACTATTTTCTTGGTAGCATCGTGATGATCAAGGATGACGGTTCAATCCATGCGGACGTAATTGATGGGCAGCAACGTCTGACGACCTTGTCTATTCTGTTTGCCGTAATGGCAGAGAGGTTTACAGGCCAGAGAAAAACCTCTTGCATGAACAGACTCCAGGAGCCTGGGGATGAACTTGCTGGCATAAAAGCACAACCCCGGCTATTTTTGCGCGATTGGGATCAGCCGTTTTTCAATGAGTATGTTCAGAATGTCAGGCTGGAAGAAATGTTTGCCATTGATCCGGTAACGCTGGATACGGATTCAAAACGGCATATTCGGGAAAATGCGAAATTGTTAAAAAAGGCAGTTCAGGATAATTTCAACTCTGAAGATGAATTATTGCTCTTCTGCAAATTCTTGTTGAATCAGTGCTATCTTGTGGGCGTTTCTACTGACAATCAGGCGTCTGCGTTCAGGATTTTCTCGGTCATGAACAGCCGTGGTCTGGATCTTCTGCCGATTGATATTATCAAGTCCGAAACGATTGGTAAGATAGTATCTGCGCAACAGCAACAATATACGGATATATGGGAAGAACTTGAAAATGAGACCGGGCGGGATGGCTTTAATGAAGTTTTTACTCATACGAAGATGATTTTTTCCAAAGAAAGACCAAAGAAGAATCTGTTGGATGAATTCAGGGAATACGTATCGTCCAAGCTGGATCCGAAGGTGCTGATCGATGACTATCTGGCTCCTTATTCTCAGGCTTATATTCAATTGAGGAACTGTGAATACACGTCAACACAGAATGCAGATGAGATCAATCAATGCCTGTATTGGCTGAATAAAACCAATAATTATGACTGGATGCCTCCTGCAATCAAATTCTATTCTTTGTATCATAATGATTCTCAGTATATGCTTTGGTTCCTACAGAAGCTCGAGAGACTAGCGTCCTACTTGTTGGCAACGGGAAGAGATGTTAATCAGCGTATGGATCGCTATAAGTGGATTCTTGTAGAACTTGAAAACCGCACGGCAAATGGTAGCCATGATCCGCTGGTCACAATAGAGCTGACTGAATGGGAGAAGAAAGCATTCATAGAGGCATTAAGCGGAGAGGTTTATTCGATGCCTGCTATGAGGAGAAACTATATTATTCAAAGGCTTGATTCTTTTGTCAGTGACGGGGGAGCCTCATACAATGTGAAATTGTTCACCATCGAGCACGTGCTGCCGCAGAACCCACGTGATGACGGCGAATGGGTTCAGCTGTGGCCGGATGTAAATCAGCGCAGGTATTGGCTGAACAGAGTGGCCAATTTGGTTCCGCTAACAAGGCAGAGGAATTCAGCTGCTCAGAACTATGATTTTGCGGTTAAAAAAGAGAAATACTTCCAGTCAAAGAATGGAACATCATCATATACGCTGACGACGCAGGTGTTGACCCAGGATACATGGACGCCCGAAGTGGTTGAACAGAGGCAGGCATACCTTCTGAGCATATTCAAAGACAGGTGGGCGTTATATGCCGAGGAGAAGGAAGAAAACCAGGAATGGTATCTTGCTGGTCGGGGAAGTAATGCGAAGGCTTACATATTTGAGGGAGAGAAAATCAGAGTCCTGACTGGCAGTGTTATTGCTCCGACTATCACTGAAGGATTGCAGATTGGGTACTATGATCTGAGGCAAAAATTGTTTGACACAGGGGTCATCGTCAATGATGTGTTTGTCAAGGATTATGAGTTTGATAGCGTTTCCGCGGCAGCAGCTGTGATCCTGGGCCGTTCAGCAAACGGAAGAAAAGAATGGTTGAAGCTGGACGGGAGGAATGTATCACAGGTCGTACCGTAAGTGCGTGTAATGAGAACAGAAACGTGGACAATCCTGACCTGGAATGGTAAAATACTAGGATATTAAACTCGGCATCCAAATCTTTTGAATTGCATATTGTCGAAGGAGGAACCATGATGAAAACTGTTGCCCAACTCTGCAAACCGCGGGAGAACGTATTTGTGGATACCACACGGGATGACGTCCTGAATCTGAGCGATTTGGTGGAAGGACGCATCGATGCCACCAAGTTTTTCGATGAAAACTTTAAAACGCGTGGCATGGATATTCTGTTCAATACAGCGTTCAATCGTTTTGAAGGGAAATCGGCAACGGGTGTGATCCGGTTGACCCAGGCTATGGGCGGCGGTAAAACGCATAATATGCTGGCGCTGGCGTTACTGGCCCAGAGCCCTGCGTTGCGCAAGAAAGTGATGGGTGTATCACATGATAGCGTTGGCGGAGTGAAGGTCATAGCATTTTCTGGTCGTGAAAGCGATGCGAAATATGGTATCTGGGGAAGTTTGGCAGAACAGTTGGGCAAAAAGGATCTCTTCTCCGGTTATTACTCACCGCTTCAGGCACCGGGTGAGAGCGCATGGATCAATTTGCTTCAAGGGCAGAAGATCTTGATTCTTCTCGATGAACTTCCTCCTTATCTCGAGAATGCGCTTTCCATACAGATTGGCAATTCGGATTTGTGCAAGGTTACCATTACGGCCCTTTCTAATCTGTTTAGCGCGTTGGGCAAAGAGCAGCTGTCGAACGTCTGCCTTGTTTTCTCTGATCTGAGGGCAACATATGAATCGGGCAGTGCCATGCTGCAGTCTTCTTTCAAAGAGCTGGAAAATGAGGCAAGCCGAATCGCGTTGAATATCGAACCTGTGGCGCTGAATTCGGATGAAATTTATGATATTCTCCGTAAGCGCCTTTTTGACTCCTATCCGTCACATGATGATGATGAAGTCAATGCTGTGGCAGTTGGCTTCAAGGAAGCCGTTGCCAGGACGGGCAAGTCGGGCCTGACGAATTATTCTCCGGATAAGGCATATATCGGTGTAAAGGATTCCTATCCCTTCCATCCGTCTATTAAGGATTTGTATGCTCGGTTTAAGGAAAATCAGGGCTTCCAGCAAACTCGTGGCCTAATCCGACTGATGCGCCAGGTGGTTCGGCAGTTCTATGATAGCAAAACGGCGGACAGCGCTTATCTCATCAATGTGTTTGATCTGGATCTGAATAATCCGATCATGCTGAACATGGTCAAGGAGATCAAACCATCTCTGGATAATGCGATTAACCATGATATTGCGCAGAAGGGGAAAGCAGTCGCGGAATATATTGATCAGCAGTATGAAGAAGATTTCAAGTTCCCCTATGCGCAGACTGTGGCGAAATTGCTGCTGGTTTCATCTCTGAATGATACATTGCTGGGCCTTCAGGGACTGACGGATTCCGAGATTATCGGTTATTTGAGTATGCCGGGTCTGGATATGAACCAGTTCAAGAAGGTGCTGGAAGAAATAAAGACCTCCTGCTGGTATCTGAAGATGGATAACCGGGGCCGGTATTATTTCCAGAACACCAAGAATATGGTTGCGGAAATGAATTCCCTGGTGGACAGCTACAGCAATGAGCAGGCGAAGAAGGAACTGAGAAAGTTCCTGCAGGGCTCTTTTGATCCCAAGCTTAAGAGCTGTTATGAGATCCTGTATGTGATGCCGGCGATCGATGAGATCCAGCTGGATATGAATAAGGTTTCCCTGATTATCTATGAACCTTATGAAGGCAGCGGCATGCATCCTGATCTGGCTGCGTTCTATGAGAATGCGACATTCAAAAACCGGATTCTTTTCCTGACTGGTCAGAGAAGCATTATGAAAAAGCTGTTGGATAACAGCAAACGATTGACAGCAATTCGGACGATTATTAGCAATATGGAAGCGGAGCATGTTCCGCAGACTGATCAGCAGTATAAAGAGGCACAGGATCAGGAATCCAAAGCTATTACGGCATTGCTTTCGACGATTCGGGAAACCTTTATCACTATTTATTATCCGACAAAAGCTGGCCTGAACAGTGAAGATTTCAAACTGGAATTCGCGGAAAATAAGTTCAACGGAGAAATTCAGATCATCAAGACGCTGACTGAAGCGCAGAAATTCCAGGATTATTCTAGCAATGATCAGTTTCTCGAGACTATGTGGAAGAAGGCGGAGGCGCGGCTTTTCACCCAGAAGGAGATGACCTGGGCTCAGATCCGGGAACGCGCGGCCACGGAGACGACCTGGCAATGGTATCATCCGGATCAGATGGACCAGCTGAAAAAATACTGCCTGAACCACGATAAGTGGCGTGAAGTTGGAGGCTATCTGCAGAAGGGACCGTTTGAGAAAGAGCCGACAGAGGTTCGCGTTGAGCAGATCAACTATGATCCGGAAACAAAAATGTTTACGCTAAAGGTGACTGGCGTTTATGGCAATAAGGTTTATTATGACGTTGGTGCCGTTCCGACGGAAGCGTCCGCTGAAGTTCCGTCTCCCTTTGCAACTGTAGAAACGGAACTATGGTTCCTGTGCGTGGATAAATCCAAGGATGATCCGCATCCGACAGGTGAGCCGAAGCATTTCTATTGCAGTGTGCCCTTCAAGCATGAACAGCGTACATCTGCACATGGAAATGTGATGATGTTTGAATCGCATCCAGGTTTTGAGATCCGGTATACAACAGACGGCTCGAATCCAAAGGAATCTGGCGGAAAGTATACTGGAGAGTTTGTAATTCCGAACGGCTGTAAGTATGTGCTTGCTGCGGTCTATAACCATGGGCACCTGATCGAGGAAAAGAGCATTGAGATTGAAGAGACAAAGAAGGCGGCCGAAAAGAAGATTGATGATAAAAAGCCTCTGGAATATACGATGAAGCAGATGAAGAAATGTCCTGATACCGCTTCTTCCTATACGGAGTTTGGAAAACTGCAGTCACTTCCGAATACGTATCTGCGTCATTTCACAGTGACGATCTATGAAAAGTCTAATGCTGACAACTATATGGAAATCCATACCGCGAAGGTTCCGTATGATGCTTCCAATTTGCAAGCAATGGTGGACCTGATCCGTGAATCAGCCTTTATGGAAAAGGAAGCCACAGTGGAGTTTGAGTATAAGACCATTCTGTTTGCTTCCGGTGAAATGTTCAAGAGATGGGTAGACCAGAACAAGTACGACCTGAATGATATGATCCAGCAGGGAGAAATTAAGCAATGAGAGCAAAAAAGACCACCTTTGGATTTGGTTACAAACCGGAGGAGTCGCAAAATCATTTCTATGTCGTGATTCCTCCAAAAGAAGGGAACCAGCCAATTCAGATCTTTGAACGCTATGAGTGGACGCCGGATGGCGTGGTAGAAGAAGAGCTCCGGCAGAAAGCCGGGCTGAAAAGCGAGGAAAAGCTGCAGCAGTTTACTGACGGGCAGGTCATTGCCAAGGGAGATGTGCTCCGACTGGAGATGTCCCGGCATAAGTGGAGCCTGGTGTCAAAGGATCTGGTGGCCGAGTTTAACAGTCGGCTCCGGGATAAGAAACAGCCGGTTGGCAGGTTTAATGTTGGCGGCACACCGGTGGAGCGCCTGTTTGGTAAAGAAATGATGGTTCTGCTCTGGGGGATTGAAGATTGCGATCCCAGCAATATCCCGACGGCGATCCGGAACTGGAAAGGGCTCATGCCGGAGGAACGCTGGTGGCTATATACCATGACGAATGCGGCGACCGGTGGCCTGAAGGATAAGCGGGGCTGGCGCGTGGCGCTAAGGTATGCGCTGTGTGAAAACCCAGTTGTGGAGAAAAACCAGGTCAGTATGTTTGATAATTGGGATGAGGGGGACCTTCCGAAATGACGCAGTCCTTTATCGAGAGACAGTTTCCGGTATCGAAGGTGAGCAAGGAAAGCTATAAGGAGAGGAAAGCGGTTCAGAGTCAGACATTAACAGGGCTTGGCAAATGGTGGGGCCGGAAGCCGCTGATTCTTGTTCGTGCTGCAATCCTTGGATGCCTTTTGCCGGCTACTGATAATCCTGAAAAGGACATGGAAATATTCCTCAAGATCATGAGCATGGACAATGAGGGCTTGCTTCTCCGTAAAGAGAAGAAGTTTTCGATTGCTGAACTGTATTCTATTATAAAATCTAATCGTAATCTCTGGGTTAAGTATAATAAATGGTTCGAAGAGCAGGAGAGTAAACCGAAGTTATCAGCAGGTGCTCCACGAGCAGAAATGGAGAAAGCTGCGTTTTCATCGCTTAGTTATGATCAAAGAATAATCAATTGTGTACGTCCGGAACAATTGGATAATATATCTGAAGATGCTTGGGGGGATATAAATCATTATTTGGGAACGGATGCACATACATTAGTTGAATTGATTAAGCAACTCTCAATAAAAAGATTTGGGCATAATGTGATGATTGGCGATTGCTTCTGTGGAGGTGGATCAATTCCATTTGAAGCTGCACGTATGGGTTGTGATTCATACGGCAGTGATTTAAATCCGGTTGCAGGATTACTGACATGGGCGGATTTACATATATGTGGCGCAGATGAAAAGACGATATTGGAATTAGAAAAATTTCAAAGAGATGTATATCAAAAAGTAGATGAAGAAATACTATCGCTCGGAATTGAGACCAATGAGTTTGGAGAACGGGCAGATGCATATTTATATTGTACAGAGGTGGTTTGTCCTGAATGCCAATTTGTTGTGCCTTTATCCTCATCCTGGCTGATTGGGCAAGGTTCAAAAACAGTAGCTCAATTATTTGAAAGAAATAATAGTTATGAGATCTCGGTGAAAATGAATGCATCTACTGAGGAAATGAAAGAAGCATCAATTGGCACAATTAATGCCCAAGGTTTAAAGTGCCCTCATTGTGGTAAAAATACACCAATATCAGTTTTGAGACATGATAGAATATCTGATGATGGTAGTGTTATCTATGGATTACGACGTTGGGAAAAACAAGAATTTGAACCAAGAGAAAATGATGTATTTCATGAACGCCTTTATGCTGTTCGTTATAAAACAGCAGATGGTAAACGATATTATAGGTCTCCAATGGAACGGGATATAGCAAACGAAAAGCATATACGTGAGATAGTGTCAAAGAATTTTACAGAGTGGCAAAATAACGGCTTGGTTCCATCTATGGCTATTGAAAATGGATTTAACACAGATCAAATAATGCGAGAACGTGGTTGGAGCTATTGGCATCAATTGTTTAATCCAAGACAATTGTTGGAGTATGTATTGATTCAAAAATATTCATTTGAATTAGCTGATACAAGGGCTAAACTAGTAACCGCTATTTTGAGTTTAAATAGATGCTTAAATTGGAATAGTTCTCTGTGTAGCTGGGGAGTTGGTCAAGCCAGAGAATCTATGGCTCAAACTTTCTATAATCAGGCATTGAATACAATGTGGAATTATGGTACTAGAGGTTTGTCTCTTTTATCTGGTGTGTTCTATTTAACGATTAATCGAAGTACTGTTGATACATGCAATTCAGTAGTTAATATATCAGATGCTAGAGATGTTGATGCTGTTGCTGATATGTGGATAACTGACCCTCCCTATGCAGATGCGGTAAACTATCATGAATTGTCCGAGTTCTTCTTGGCTTGGGACAAAGCATTGCTTCAAAAAACATTTCCGGAGTGGTATGCAGATAGTAAGCGGGTTCTGGCTGTTCGCGGCGATGAGCATTTCAGTCAGACTATGATTGATATATATAGCAATTTAACTCGTCACATGAATGATGATGGGATGCAAATTGTTATGTTTACGCATTCTGACCCTGCTGTATGGGCTCAACTGGCGCTTATCATGTGGAAAGCAGGGCTGACGGTAACTGCAGCTTGGAATATTGCAACAGAAACGGATGCCAGTGGTCTAAAGGAAGGCAATTATGTCAAGGGCACTGTATTATTAGTTTTGCGGAAACAACAGGGAGATGAAGAGGCGTTCTTGGATGAGTTGGCAGCGGATATAAAGAATGAAGTTCGGAATCAGATTCAATCTATGCAGAGGTTGGATGATAAAGAGGATCCGAACTTCTCCGATCCGGATTATGTGCTGGCGGCGTATGCTGCATCGCTGAAGGTGCTGACTGGGTATA
>CADBNQ010000114.1 GCA_902796045.1 uncultured Lachnospiraceae bacterium
AGCATTCCCGGCCTGAGCCAGGGTGAGCAGTAGGTCATGACGATATGATGGTCTCCGTCAGTCAGTCTGCATCCTGTATAGCCATAGTTCACTGTAAAGGTCTCTGCCTTTTTCCCATCAATCCGAACGGTCCAGCCGCCGTTATAGGGCAGGCTCAGGCATAAGATCCTGTCGCCTGTGCTGTGAATATCCCCTTCAAAACGGTTGGTTGAGGCGGTGATATTCTGCAGAGATTCTGCAGCGAGTGCCTTCAGTTTATCTGCCCCGGTCTTGACAGGCAGGTAATAGATTTCCATGTCCTCGACCTTATAATCGCCTTTTTCCGGAAATACGATCTCGCAGGTCTTCTGGACCTGGTCTGAGTAGCCGAGATTGATAAGAAGGTTCTTGTATCCTGGTGTATAGGGGTGTTTGCTGCCGAAAACAGCCATCCTCTTAAGGAGCCTGTCTGTCCGGACCAGGATCTCAGACCTCCCTTTATCGTGGATCTTGTCCACGGACAGGCCCTTGCATCTTAGATAGGTCTCACAGTTCTTCCTTCCTGAAAATGTCAAATGCAGCTTTGATTCTTTTTTGTCGCTGTGAAAGATCCCTTTCTTTTTCAGGGTCACTTTCTCTGTTGTGTATTCCGGCTTCTCAGTTTCGATCTGCCCAGTCTCCGGATGGTATTCTTTCACATGATCTTGCTTCTCGGAGACAATGGCCGTGTCGGCCATGACCATTTCCTTGTCGACGGGGCTTAAGTCCTCGACCTGGTCTTCCGTGATCATACTGTCATAACAATATCCCAGGGGGAGGGTGTCCGGATTCTCATAGATCTCGAATGTCTGCCCGTCCACGTCCTGGTTCTTCAGATAGCGGTAGCCATAGGGCACATAGCCAGCCGAGCCTTTCTCCACAATATAATATTTATTGGAGGCCAGGGCTTCCTCAATCATCCTGCCGTCCCGCTCATAGAAGGCACAACTCAGCCGTATGGCCGGGCTCTCCGTTTCCCTAAACTGCTTCATCATATTGTCATTGATGGTGCTGTGGTGAATCCCCAATGCCCGTCTTCCTGACACCAGAGTGCCATTGGCATATTCTATGGAGGGTAAAAATCCCACATCGGTCTGGTAATAACCGCTGTCATCTTCTTTGGCGATGGCCTCCTGCAGCTTCCTGGAATTATAGGAGCCGGAAAGGATCTTTACAGTTGTCTCCCTGTCTGCAAATATCTCCTGCTTGTTTGCGAAGGCAGGGGAAAATGTCATATAGCCGTCGAGCGCGACATTGGCCGCAGCGAGGAGCAGGATCATGAGATAGGAAACCGTCCTGGCCGGCCTGCTGACCGGCTTAACGAGACGGATCAAGGCCATCAGGACAATGGTCCCTGCCATCATGGCCAGCACCAGGAGCAGGGTCTTCTTATCGACTGAAACGTATTTATAGCAATACAGATACAATACCAGCGGCAGGGTGCAGACCAAAAGCTGCTTTCTGCTGAGTGTCACGATCTTAGGGATCATCAGGACTGTGATCCAGCACAGGAAGAAGACCACCCCGTAAGACCAGCGGTTTGTCACCTTGTTAAAGGCCGCAGATGCATAGGCAAAGAGCGGTATGCAGGACCCGGCCAGGACCACCAGGAAGGCAAGTTTCTGGGTGATATATTCTTTTCCCTGCAATAAGAGGACCACCAGCATGGGGATGCATATAGCCCCGCAGCAGACATAGTAGGTATAAGGCCCTGCGGAATAGGCCGGCATGATCCAGGAATAAGCCACCTCGAAGGGATGCGAGATCTCATACCAGATCAGGCTCTCCCAGGAGATTCCTCCCGTCGCCCTGGGTGAATGCATGAGTGCATAAATACCTGGCATCAGCAGGGCTGCACAGGTTAAGAAGGCGATGACCAGAGAGGCCGTCACCTTGCCCATGGCCGTAAAGAACTCTTTAATCGAGGGCCTTTTGACATAGACCAGGATCCAGAAGTAGAAGAAGCACAGGAAACAGTTCATGTAGGTGAAGTAGTAGCTGCCCGCCAGAGCAATCGTCACCACCAGCATGAACATCCCCATCTTGCCCTTATCTATGATCCGTTCCAGGCCCAGCAGCATCAGGGGCAGGAAATACATGGCCTGCAGGAAATGCGGATGGCACAGGCCGACATTCAGCACATAGCCGCTGCCGGCATACATCAGGGCCCCGGTGATGGACGGCAGCCGTTCCTGTTTGTGCTTATAGCAGTAAAAGAAGAAGGCCAGTCCGGCGAGAAATATCTTTACAAAGATGATCATGGAGTAGATTTGATTGATATTTCCCACGTTGGAAAAGGGCGCAAAGATCCAGTAGATCGGATCATAGTACCAGGTCGAAAAATAGGCCGGTATATCCATACCCCCGCCTACCCGCATGGTGAACAGAGGGACAACAAAATGGCCATGGAGAAAATTGCGGAGCAGCTCCCTGATCCACTGGCCCAGGTACAATATAGAAACTGAATGCTGGCTGATGCCATCTGCTTTCCAAATCATATATATGGGGTCAGGCCCCATTACAGATCTGTTAATAATGTTACAAAAGTATTAATTATGTGACAGATCTGTAAAGCGGCCTTCCTTTCTTTCTTTAGTTTTTCTTCCCAAGTCAGGCTCGCGCCAGACTTTCACCGACCAACGTTCCTGCGGTTCCACTGGCTCGCTGATGACCGGTTATTATGTGCTTCGTATGCCTGTTGACGGCTGTTTCCTGTCATCCCCTCGTATCATACATTTTCAATGCTTTTCTGCAGTTTTTATAGTCGGGGCAGTACCTTGCCACCTCTGCCCAGAAGGCCGGGGAGTGGTTCATGTGTTTCCTGTGGGCCAGCTCGTGGACCACCACATAATCGAGGAGTTCTTCCGGCATGTAGAAGAGGCGGTAATTGAAGTTTACATTTCCTTTGGCGCTGCAGCTCCCCCACCGGGTCTTCTGGTCCCGCACGGAGATCCTGCCGACTGTCACCCGCATCATGCCCGAGTAATAGCGGACCCGGTCTGCGATCTTTTCCTTGATCCGGTCTCTCTGCGCCCTGGTCACTTCCTGCCAGGGAGGGATGTCTCCTCCGGGCCTGTTCCGGTCTATGGCAGCCATTTTCATGACATTTTTTATGATCCAGTGCCGGTGCCCCTCGATAAAACGTCTGACTTCCTCGTCAGTCGTATGGCGGGGGACTCTGGCAACGATGGTCAGGTCGGGCTTTATCTGCAGAGCCATCGTCTTTCGGGAGGACCTGATCACCTGGACAGAAATAGCGTTAGTCCCAGAATCTGCTTCTCGCCGGTGGCTTTCGCAGATAATCTTATGGTCTGATCTGCGATCGATCCCAGATTCTGCAGTTCGCCGGAGGCTTTCGCAGATGATCTTGTGGTCCGGAGTGCGATTGGTTCCAGATTCTTCAGTTCGTTGTAGTTTTTGTTTAATGATCATATTGTGTCAGATTGTATTTCTTGATCAGTTTCTCAAGGTTCTTCGTGTAACTGGAAAATGTGCAGTAGCCGCCCTTTTTCAGGATCTTCAGCTGCTTCTTGTAGCTTTTGGTCTTTGTCAGGCCGGCGTAGCGCTTGCGGGCTCCGTTCTTTGCGTGGAGGAAGTAGGCGGAATGGTCGGCGATATTCTGCATGACATTGTCATATTTGCGGAATCTTGCAGTGATGGTCACCACCCGGCGCCCGTACTGCTCCTTGGTCCTCTTTACATAGACCTTTCCTTTCCAGGTGGACCCGCTCCAGTTGTTGCCGGACAGGTAGGCTTTCATCCCAAAAAGATTGTTGCCTTTCTGAGCCAGGAGGGAACACCCGCTGTAGCTCTCGTGGATGGCCTGGGCGATGGTCACCGAGGCCAGCATGCCGGTCTTTCGGCAGTCCTCCCTGGCGATCGGGCCAAGGAACTTCACGAACTCTTCCGTACTCATTAGCATAAACGGCTTGGTCTGCAGGTTCTTCAGGGATGTCACCTTTGCCTTTTTGGGCGTGTAGATGACCTTTCCAGCTGCCGCGTCATACCTGTAGTTAAGGCCCAGAACATTTCCCACCTTCTTTGCGGGGAAAAGGACCAGTTGCTTGCCGTCGGCCTGTTTGGTCACGCGTATGGCCGCCGGGAGTTTATACTTGATCTCACTGTTGACGATCATCTTTTTCTTGCCGGCAGTGATCGTCCCGTGGATGTTATTACGGTCGATCTCCAGCCGTTTCTTCTTCTTTTTGTATTTGGCAGCGACGCCCAGACCCGGATAGCCCGCAATATCCTGAGCGGATACCATCACCGTGTTCCCTGACTTATAAGCAGGAATTCCCTGGCTGTAAGTATTTGCCGTCAGACTGCTCTGAGCCTGCAGGTCGGCGGTCTCCACAGTTACTGTCTTCTGCCCTGCTTTCATGGATTCCTGTGCCTGGACACCGGCGCCTGTTCCCAAGGCAATGGCCAGCGCTAAGACGGCAGCAGTCAATGACTTTCTAAAATACAATCTCATATTATTCTCCTTTTA